>JAIPFG010000004.1 GCA_021736745.1 Pseudomonadales bacterium | reverse complement strand
CCATCGGACCCTCGCCGATCGACACCGACCTCATCAGAGGCGTGCCAGCCGACAAGATCCAAGCCCTAGTCCAACAACAAGCGCTGAAGCGCATGGCCACCCCGCAAGACGTCATCAATCTCGCCGAGTTCTTCCTCCGGCCGCAAAGCCAAATGATCACCGGTCAAATCGTGTACCTCGGTGGAATCATGCCATGAGCCTGGACTTTCTACTCGCAAAACTGGCCGCTTCCCCCGACCAAGAAGCAATCGTATCGAGCCAGTTCCATGCCACCTACAAAGACCTACTAGACCGCTACCATCATTTCCGTCAATGGCTCGACGCGCAGCAGATACCGCCCTACGCGGTCGTCTCTTTTGACGGCGATTACTCGCCTGATGCCATTGCGCTGTTCCTCGCCCTCGCCAGCCGGAACAACATCTGCGTCCCTTTGTCGCTCGACTCAAAGAACCACTTCAACGAGTTCCGGGACATCGGGATGACCGAATACGACATCAGCCTAACCAGCGATGCCCCAGCACTGACAGCGACCGGCCGAACCGCAGACCACCCACTCTACGCCGAGCTGAAACACAAACAGAGCCCTGGGCTAGTCCTGTTCTCGTCTGGCTCGACCGGCAAGAGCAAGGCCATCGTGCAGGACTTAGGTAAGCTCCTCAGCAAATTCAGAACCCCTCGCAAGGCATTGCGGATGCTGATTTTCCTGCAGCTGGACCACATTGGCGGTGTCAACTCGCTGTTTTACTCTCTAGCCAACAACGGCACCGTGATCGTCGCTGACAAACGCGATCCGGTCAGCGTCTGCCGCGCAATCGAGACCTTCCAAGCTGAGCTACTACCCACCTCACCCACCTTTTTAAACCTCTTGCTGCTATCCCGGGCCCACCAGGACTTTCACCTCGACTCGCTAAAGCTGATCACCTATGGCACCGAGCCGATGCAGCCAAGCACGCTGGAAAGGATCAACCAACTGTTCCCACAGGCGACGCTGCAGCAGACTTACGGCCTGTCCGAAGTCGGAATCTTGCGCTCTAAATCCCGTGCCCAAGACTCGTTGTGGATCAAGGTAGGAGGTGAAGCGTTCACCACGAAAATCGTTAACGGTACGCTATGGATCAAGTCCGAATCGGCAATGTTGGGCTACCTCAATGCACCGAACCCATTCGATGACGAAGGCTTTCTCAACACCGGCGACAAGGTCGAACAGGACGGAGAATGGCTGCGAATCCTAGGCCGCGAAAGCGACATCATTAATGTCGGTGGACAGAAAGTCTACCCGGCAGAAGTTGAAAGCGTCCTGCTCGAAATGGACTGCGTGGAAGATGTCGTCGTCTTCGGGCAAGACCACCCAATCACCGGAAAGATCGTTGCCACCAAGGTCTTGCTGAACAGCCCCCTCAGTCTGCGAGAATTCAAGGCCCAGGCGCTAACATTCTGTAACAGCCGGTTACAAAGCTACAAAATACCAAGCAAGTTTTATCTGTCTGACGAAGCCACCTACAACGAACGCTTCAAACGCATGCGCCGCCTCGAAGTAAACCAATGAAAAAGCGCCTGAAAAACCTACTCAACGTGCTTTCTCAATGGCTCATGCTACCCTTAACCCTGCCCTGCAAGTTCGAGGAAAAGCTCATTTCAAAAGATGTTGAAATCATTTTCAATATCTGTACACAGATGGTCGCAATGCTCCCAGGCCTGCCAGGCGTATTCTTACGCCGCGGCTTCTATTCCATCGCCCTAGAACACTGCTCATTAGAAAGCCATATCGGATTCGGAACCATCTTCTCGCACCGCGCTACGCGTGTAGCGGATCATGTCTACATCGGCAGCTACACCTTGATTGGCTCAGCCATCATTGGCAAGCACTGCCTCATTGGTAGCCGCGCGAGTATCCTCAGCGGGACCGCACTGCACATTCTCGACGATAACGGCACCTGGACCCCCTACTCACCCGAACGCCTAGAACGAATCACCCTCCAACCAAACGTCTGGATCGGCGAGGGCGCCATCGTCGCTGCAAACATTGGCCAGGGCAGCATGATTGGTGCTGGCTGCGTCGTCACAACACCAGTCAAGCCACAGGTGATCATGGCGGGAAACCCAGCTCGCTACGTGGGCAAGCTTGAGCCAGAAACCCACTCCAAGACGTAATAGCGCAATGATCAAGCACCAACACTTCATCGACTGGATGAAAGCGACGGGTATGTTCATCATCGTCTACGGTCATGTGCTTGGCAATCTCAACCACTACACCATGCCGATCAACTTCAAGCAACTCGGCGTTGCCCTCTTCGTCTTTGCCATGGGATGGAGCTTGGCCAACGAGAGCCGCCCACCCATTCGGGTCGTTTTCAACCGCTACTTTCCCGTCTTTTTCTACGGATTACTCGTAGCCGTTTGTTTAAGCGGAATCATGCTGTTGTATAAAAATGATCTCAACTTAAGCAACTACCTACCGCTCGCAGGCGGCATTAACGTCGTCTTCAACTTTTTTCCCGCAAACCCGACCACCTGGTACATTGGTACTTATCTGCATCTGCTTATACTGTGGCTTCTTCTCAGCAAAGTGCGTATCGGGCCATTACATCTGATACTCGCATTTATCGCCGAGAATATAATCCGCTCAGCCTTACTAGCCGCAAACCAAGACTTTATCGCGTACATGCTACTCACCAATTGGTTGAGCGTTTTTCTTATCGGCATGTACCTCTACCAGAAACAGGATCATCAGCCCTCTTATTTATCTATAGTCTACTTCTTCGCCTTGTTAGCCTGGTTCCTCGCCTGGGGCCAAATGGCCAGCCATTTAAACTTTAGGCAATCTTTCCCCTTTGATTGGTTGATCCTCTCTTTCTCTGGCGCCGTCATAATTCAATCCCTCCTCACCTCAATGCTGTACATCATACCCACTGTTCTGTTTTTTGCTCTGGCAAGATATCTACCCGCCAGTAACCTCATCAATTTTTTTTCACGCAACACCTTGTTCATCTTCATTGCACACATGCCCCTAGTCTATGCGATTGGACCAGACTTCTACCGTCTTTTCCACTCTCAAGAGTTGGGGCGCATCATTTTCGTCGTTACCCTCTACATTGCTTTGGCTTTAGTATCGGAAGCCTTGCAGCGGATGATCCCAATAACGCACATGCGTGACTATGCCTGGTCCCGCCTATCGGCACCATTCCAAAGGTCGGCCAAGTAATGTATTGAGTTATCCGACACTTCTTCTACTAACATCACCCAACTCACCGCATCACATCGATCCGCGTCGCGAAACAATAGCCGTTATGGCGCCGTGTATCGTCAATGATCACCATCACGTTCTTGTCGGTTGCCAAGGCGAGCTGAGCCTGATCCAGGCTGCGATAGGCGGACACTTGGTCAGTAAAATCACCGGTACAACTAAAGGTTACCCAGCGATTCCCGCAGGCAGGTAAGGCCTCTTGAGGATCGACGGACAGTTGAGCCATGCAGCCGCCAAAACCGCCATCATTATGGATTAAAGTTCGAGTGACCTTGCCGCTGACGACTGCGGTTCCAGCTAAGGTTGTGGATGCAATTAAGGCAGTGCCGAGGATGAGGCTAGATAAGACGAGTTTGTTCGACATAAGAGGTTCTCCTTACGGCTCAGTCGCCGGTACGCTCCGGGATTAGAATCCAGGGGTCAAAGGTTTCATCGAGTACAGGCAGTGGTGGACCAATGTCTTGGACTTCAACTCCACTCCGCTGTGCGGTCTGCCTGAGGGAATCAGCGAGGGGATCAGCGTCCAATGGCTCCCCGATCTCAATGGGCTCTGAAGCACTATCTTCGATGGCAATGCCTTCGAGGTCTCGAAGCTCTCCGATATCGATGCGTTCACTTGGCGCACTGGCATCGAGGACGACAAAGCCTGGCGGCTGTTGTCCAATAGGCTGCGCTGGTGATGAACCGGATCGAATAGGAAGCCGGTTGTCTGTCATCGGGATCATAGCGCTATTACGTTCTGTCGACGAGAAAGACAGGGTTCGAGTTGCATCTACCTTAGCTAGCAGGGACTCTACACCCGCAGCCGACGTATCGGTAATATCGTTAATTTCTTTCACAGTGATAGGGTCGCGAAAAAGCAAAACCACGGCGCTCAGCGACACAGCAGCAATCAGCACGGCAGTCGAGATGCGAATCATCGTACTCTCCTGATATTCGTGAAATTCGATGAGGATGGTGAGTTTATGTCGCTCTCTGCCTCAGCACCTGTGCAGGATTTCCAGAGACGATGCTGTATTCAGGCACCGGTTTGCTCACAACAGAACCAGCACCAACAACGCAACCATTGCCGATGTCCGCCATGACCAATGCGCCATTGCCAATCCAGCAGTCTTCGCCGACCACAATACGGTCAAATCGCCCTCCTTGGTCCTTGATTGGCGTCTCCAGATCCTCAAAGCAGTGTTGGCTCTTTCCGCTCATCAAGTGGACACCACTACCTAGCAACGTATTTTTTCCTATCCGACAACTGCCAATGTTGCACTGCGGCCCAACATAAACACCATCCTCTATGATTGTGTCCCGTTGAGCAAACAGCGCACCGAAGCCAATATAGATAGAGTCAGCGCACACGGGTAAGACCCACCGATAAAACCCAACGCGTAGATAACTGCCAGTTTTGCCAGGCAGCAAACTGAGCAACTGACTAAAGGCTGCGAACAATGCGTCTTTGTCACCAACCACACCCAGCATACGATATAACAAAACGAGTGGCAGCATGAGAGTCAAAGCCGCAGATCTAAGAATGTGTTTAAGACTGTTTTTCGCCATTTATTGCTCAGCCTGCCTAATCGATCACAAAGACTAGCACTTTAGTACGGGTTATAGATGCTGTAGAATGTTGTAGGCAGGGATCATTGCGCAATCACAGACCACCACCAAGTAGGCCTCGACAAAACCATTGTAGGATCAATAGTAGGTGGCTTCGATTGTCTCTCAACAGAGTAGACCAACAGTAATGGCTGCCTCTCAAAATGACTCTGAGTAGTGTCGACACTCCCGAATAACAAATAAAGATTGGAACTTTCCGGTACATAGGCAGCGCCGATAATCAGTGGCGAACCACGATTTTGTCCGTCAAATACCGGCATCAACCCATAATCAACAGGCCGTAGTTCGCCTGGCAAACGCGAATCGCTGCGCGCTGCGGCGACATCATTAAGATCATAACGCCAAAAATAGTTGTAATAGTCGTCATGTTCTCGCGCACAAGGACCACCACACTGATTACCATTATCCTGGGTAATCTTGTAGCCGATACCACTGAAATGCCCGCCAGAGGTGCCAATCACGAGATATTCTGAACTACCTTGAGGCACAAAACCTAGATACGCATTCGAAAGCTCTGTCCATAATGTATTATTACCTGACTCGTTATATGGATCTTCACTCAGAGGCAAGCTTAATGAATAATCAATGAGAGGCGTTGTCTCAATCAGACCGCCGTCTTCAAGTGTTGATACTGACGCCGGGTCCCAAATGAAAAGTGATGGGCCAATACTAAGGCATGAGTTAATCGGAATATTGCTCGCATACCCAGTCAAATACGGCCCCCCGAGATTTGCCTCCCAAGCATCAGAGAGTGGTTGCATCCACCCTGCCGCGTGCCTGCGTCCCTCCATCTGAAAGTATCCAGCCTGCTCTGATCTATCGATATCGAACGCATCACCAAAAACGACCGTCGTGTTTCGGTTATTGCAGTTCGCATCGTAGTAATCAGTTACGTTGACATATAATCGCCCATCGATCTCTTGCATGCCCGTGACTCTACCCGGATCCCCTTCAAGCATGACTGGTGGTTCAATCTTAACGAAAGGTTGTGAATTTAGAGCAATAGGTAAGACGCCGATATCGAAAGATTGGACAGGCTGCGGCAGATCAAAAGCCCCCACACTGAAGTGGTGGGCATGACCCGCTATCCAAATGGTCTGCGAGGCTTCATCTACCGTAATAGCACCGACGGTATAGGCAACACGACTGCTGCCAAACGTTCCAGCTTCAAGCCGGATACCGCCCTTATATACGAGCTTATACTTACCACCAACCGGATAGACGTAGTCAACCGCTGCATCGAGCCCGCTGCTGACAAAAAATAGAGCCAAAAAAGAGACCAATATCGCTGTGGATAAGGGGAGTCTACTCATAAGTCTGATCCAAGAAATTGTATTTGCCTCAGAAATAGATATCGGTGAAGCGTTGCTAAAGACCGGTTGTGCATCTCCTGCCACTCCGAATTCCTTACCCTCGACACAGGATGTTGGAGTGCAACTCACCTTGTGATAAGTTATCACTCATCAGACAGTGAAGCCGGACTTCTATCACGTTCCCCCAATGTCAAGGCGAATGTGACAACATACCGCTCCGACCGTTGCGCAAGATCAATGAGTAAACTCAAAAACGTATCCTTGTCTTTATTTTTCAAGTTTTTGCAACATAAAACGGTAGAAGATGCTTTAGTCTCTTTGATTCAACGTGCCACAAGAAAGCCCAGCCTGCCCCAAAACTATAGCAATCCGTATCTTGACACAAGCAACCGAATACAACCAAACAACCAAGATCGGACGATTTTTATTACAGGCCGGTTTAGAAGCGGCTCAACATTACTTTGGAATATATTCCGCCAAATTCCCTTATTCACGTCCTACTACGAACCATTTAACGAAAGACGCTGGTTTGATACTGCAGGCCGGGGCAGTAAGGTCGACAAAACACATCTTGGTGTTGAAGATTACTGGGCGGAATACAATGGACTAGCGCATCTAGACAAATATTACGATGAAAACTGGATATCAGAAAACTTGTTTATGGATTCGGCAACTGTACTGCCAGCAATGGAAGCATATATCCAAGAATTGATATCTCACGCAAAGGGAATGCCAGTCCTACAGTTTAACCGCATTGACTTCCGCTTACCCTGGCTTCGCAGCCATTTCCCCTCAGCCAGTATCTTACACATCTATCGACACCCAAGAAATCAGTTTTGTTCCTGTATAGGAACGCAAAACACAAACAAAGACAGTGTACTGAAAAAATTTCACGATGGTTTTTACCTTAATCTATGGTGCGAAGACCTAAAGAAACAATACCCGTTCCTAGCAAAAGAGATTACCCCCCACCCCTACATGCGCTTCTATTACTTATGGAAGCTATCCTATATATTCGGCAAAGAATACGCCGATTACTCGATTTGTTTCGAGACACTTTGCCAAGAACCTGAAACCATACTCAAAGAAACATTTCAGGCTTTGAAACTGACTCCGGAGATTCCATCAAAATGTCTTGAGTTAATCGTGCAGCAAGATCAAACAAAATGGACACGCTTTGCGGACGATCAGTGGTTCAGCGAGATCGAACAACACTGCGAAAGACAACTCGATCAATATTTCCCTGTACGCTGACAAAGACGTAAAACTCAAATTGGTAATATCATGATGGCGCTTCACAACCCTATGATCAAAATGCGGCCACCCTTCACCATGGTCGTAACAGGATTCCTTCACCTCTTTACCAGTTTACTATGTTTGATGCTAGCGCTACCAACCAACTGTGTCGCATCAACCATCACGGTACAAGACACAAACAGTTTACAAGCAGCGATCCAGCGTGCCAACAAAGGTGAAATAGATATAATTTATCTTGCAGCAGGATTTTATCCACTCACACAGCGACTGAGGCTAGAACGGAATGGCATTGCTCTCTTAGGGCAAACGGGTAGGCCGAGCGACGTCGTACTTGTCGGCTCCGGCATGGTAAAAACTGCCATGCCTGAAATTCTGATCGATGTCGCAGCTAGCCAAATAACAATAAGCGGCCTTACTCTAAAAGAAAGCAGTAACCACTTAATACAAGTGCGTGCAGAGCTCGGGGTAAGTGATTTCTCACTAACGAACGCTGTCTTACAAGATAGTTACGAACAGTTATTAAAGGTGAGCGGTCAAAGAGGAGAAGCAGCTGCTATCTCCTTGAATGGCCTGATCGAAAACTGCGTCTTTGAGTATACCGACAAAGTAGGCCCGAATTATTATATTGGTGGTATTGATGCCCACCGTGTCCATGGATGGCGAATAATCAACAATACCTTCCGCAACATCGCCAGTCCATCGAAGTATGTCGCACAGTATGCGATTCACTTATGGAACAATAGTGTTGAGAATATTGTCTCTGGCAATACGATCATAGACTCAGACCGCGGCATCGGATTTGGCATGGGAGACCTGCCAAACACTCATGCAGGTGGACTGATCATGAATAACGTCATTGTGCATACGAATAACAACAACAAATTCTCTGATGTAGGTATATCCCTAGAAAGCACGCCGCTCACACAAATTTCAAGAAACGTTATTTTTTTCACTCACTCTTACCCAAATGCTATTGAGTACCGCTTTCCTGCAACCATCGACACACTTATAGAGAAAAACGTGACCAACAGAAGGATTTCTTCTCGTGATGGTGGAAGCGCTGCACTTTACAACAACCATCAGTCTGGCAGTTTATTGGGCGGTTTTTTATATCTAATAAACCAACTTTCACAATACTTTCATTAGTTTGCCGGCAACACTATGGATTTGGGCTCCAATTCGTGTATTCTTTGCAAATATTATTATTACTATCAACAGGCTTATATAGACAATGGCAAAGGCTAGCCCCCCAAACAAAAGCTCAGCAATCAAGCCGCTAACCCCAGTCAACCTAGCGAAGGAATTAAAGTAATCTACCATCACAACAGACTGTTCAACACTGATCACTGAGGCTATCGCAACCAAAGTCCCACCACCAAATATCTCAAGAAGCAAACCAACCCTTTGACGGAAAATAAAAACAATAATCAAACCTGTCGTAATAAACCCGGCTAAAACCCGTGAAGTAGCGAGAGCCTCGACCCCTCCATACAACTCGAGTGCCAACGTAAGCGCAATCAAAACGGAACCCAAGGCAATAAGATCAAAAATAAAAAGTGAACGTAATTTTTCTGTTGCGATGAAGACTAATTCTAGAACGTACACCGCTCCCCAGTAAACAAGCAACCAAATCAGGATAGAAAACAGCTGTCCTGCTATCGCCCATTGCGAGCCCAACACGACCGCAGTTATCTTAGCGCCATAAGCAGAGACAAAAAAAGCAATGGGCAGAGTAAATATAAATGTGATCAGAATGGTGGATGCTACTTGCTTCAAAAAATAGCTGTCATTCTTAGCCGTCTCCCTGAATGCCGACAAAACGGGCTCAATAGCAGGCGCGAGCAGATAATGCCCAGGCATCATGGCGAGATCTCGTGAAAGATAATACTGACCAAGAGTATCCGCTGGATAATGACGTGATACGAACACAGTATCAATCTGAGAACGCAGGTAGCCAATGATATTCCGTGCGATCATCCATGATGAAAATCCAAGCTGCTTGCGCCAAGCAATAGTAGACATACGTGGACGCTTGTAAAACCAAATATAGCTTAGCAAAACCCCTGCGACAGATGAAATCAAGTCAGCAAATATGAAGGCCCAATAGTTTCGCAAAACGACTGCCGTACTGATTACAACACCAAACGCAATCAATTTTTCCGTAAGGGCTAACCAGAACAACCCCTCATAGCGAATATGCCGTTTCTGTTGAAGCAGTGATGGAGACTTTAACGCCATGACAGGCAACACCAACGCAGAAACGGCAATGCCCAGCGTAATATCGGGCTGCCGCATCAACTCCGCTATCCAGGGTGCAAGCATTAACAAAACAAAAAATATCAAGCATTTAAGTAAAAGATTAACCGTCCATGCGGTCTGTAGATCTACAGACAGCAGTCGCCGCTTCTGCATAACATACTGTTCTGTCGCCGCATTACCGAATACGTCAAAAAAATAAAGAACAATACTAATCGCCGCGATCAGGCCAAAGTCTTCCGGTGTCAGCAATCTCGCTAAGATCAGTGTGCTGACAAAGCCAATAACCTTGCCAAACATTTTCGAAGAGGCTGAAAGTAGGCTGCCTCTTGTGAGTAGCCGAACAGCACTCACTGACAGAAGTGACCTCGGGCTTTTTCTACATGGCGAACCCAACTGAAATGTTGCAACACATGCTCCCTCGGTGCGTTTTGGTCTGGAATTAACGGTTGCTGGCCTAACAAAGGTGAAAGCTCATCAACCAAACGATCTGGTGATGTGCAGTCAATAAGGAAACCGGTTTCACCGACAATCATGGTCTCAGCAGTACCGCCTGACCTTCCAGCGATAACGGGTTTGCCACAGGCTTGAGCCTCAACCAGCACCATACCAAAACCTTCGATATCATTACCAATGGTGCGATTAGGCAAAATAAAGAGATCACATTGTTGATAGCACTGTACCAACTGCTCATCAGACACTTTTGGATAAATTTTGACGTTTTCTGATAAGTCATTGCTATCGATTAAGTCCTGAAGCTCATCAAAGCAATCCCCCTGCCCTACAATCGCATAAAAAAGGTCAGGAAAACGCTTCAAGAGGCTAGGCATCGCCTTAATAAGAAAGTCTTGTCCTTTTCGTCTCTGTAATCTTCCCACCGTGAGCAGTACCCGCTTCTGACTCCAACCAAGTCTCCCTTGAATATCAATATCAGTGGACGCAGGTAAAAAACGTTCCAAATCAACACCAGGATGCAGCAGGTAGCACTTTTCGGTGTTCGTGAATCCTAGTTTTTCAACTAAATTAATCGTATTTTGGCTGTTGCAGATTAAGCTCAGTGCTTTGCGACATACCTGCCTAACTAAAAGCGATTGTTCCCTACTCGTTGCCGCTGTTTCTACATCTTCGCCGTGGACATAGCAGCGGTACCTAATGGGTGTTACTAGATGAAGTATTCGTGCAATCACACCCTCCGGTATAACCCGCCCGCAATGAATTTCTTCTATGCTTCGTGCCTTTATGATTTTGAATAGTGCCCAGGTTGATAGGATATAGAAAGATAATCCAGTTAGGCTTTTCAGACCCCACTCAGTACTGTTGAGTGGTAATCGCTCAACTTCAATGTCATGCGTTGTATCCCAACCCCTTCCGTCTATTGTTTCGTCAGCGACTATCAGTACCTTATTTGTCGGCAATCGTGAGTAGAGTTCCCAAAACCATCGGCAACTACCACCTTGTTTAGGTGGGAAATTTTCAGTCAAGAGGAGTGTCTTTTTCATCCCGTAGTTCCTAGTGTCGCCCTAGCTAGGCTTAGCCAAAACCTGTGTGATTGATTCCCAACTTAAGTTTTCCATTTTCAGCAGACTGACCTTTTTCTTGGCAGGTATCACTAGCATATTGCTTCCCCTGTTTTACATATACGTTGTATGCGCAAGCTGCGTACATGATCAGCCAGTAGAGAACTACGGCGCGCATCCGATCAATGAATGTTGCGCTTACTAGATACGATATTAGACCCGCTTGTATGGCAAGCACAGTCAGAGTCCCGCGCGCATCATCGCGGGACAACGTTTGTTTCAAAGCCTTCTGCGTAACGCTAAAGGCACTTAGGAGCATCATGATGAATAGGAAGAGACCTGGATATCCGATCTCTGTCAGGGTCTGAAACCATGAAGAGTGGACCGCACGGTTTCGGGATGCCCCAGTATTGACTGTATCCGGAATGTAATTAGGAGACATCGCTACAAAAGCACTACTTCCTAGCCCATAAGGATAATCCCTGCTCATCTCAATCGCTGCCTTCCAAAAGAAGACACGGGTGGAACCCGTTTGTTGCTCCTCTGTAAGGGAAGCTTCTTCTTGCAATCCTAGTATACGACGGACAGCTGTCTCATCAAAAACCTGAACCAGAGCGAGCAAGCCGAGCAATACAACGAAAACAACGCGCATACGGCTGATATTTACTTTTTTACCTAAGAGGTAAACGCGCACAACGTAAAATGTACTACCAACAAAAAGGCCTAAGAATGCACCGCGGCTGTTAATCAAAACCAAGGCGTTTACGATAAGGGCACCACCAATAATAATTAATATCCTGCGCCATCCAATGTGTAATAAGAAATAATGTAGCGCGAAGATAGCAGCAGGTGCAATGACCGCCGCCAAATCATTAACATCTGGAGAATCAATAACTCCAAAACCAGTAACTCGCTCACCAGCATTACGGCCGATCTCTAATAAATAATAGCCCAGATAGGAAGCTCCAAAAACGTAGCCATAAAGATAATAATTCAGCGCCAGGGCATTAGAGCAGAGCTTATAAGCGCAAGTAACGACGACCACAAGTTTAAGAAAATCATCGAAAGACTCTAAATGCGCATCAGGTCGAACTGACCAAATATAAGTGATAGCATAGAACCCAACAAGAAGCCACATCCATCGCAGCGGAGGCGCTCCAATCACTGAACTCTTCGTTGTTCGTTTGCGATCAGCAACAGCTAAACCTAGGACAAGTAGAGACATACCAAATGAATATGGCAAGTCAGGGACTTGCCAGTACCACCAGCGGGTATTGTGATAAAAAAAATAGACTGCTTGATATCCAAGGAATGCAAACGCCGGCATATAAACGAATGATAATACATAGGCCGAGATTTGCGAAGCTAAAAACAAACCTATGCTAAACATTCAAGCCTCTGTTGTTAGGGCTGCGCCGCACTATTTCCTTAAGCATTTAAAATAAACTATCTCTCCCCAAAGTCTGAATTGACCGAAGATTGATGCTCTTCAGTACGTTTCTTAATAGAATAGACTAACAAAATTGGCTGCCGTTCCCACTCACTTTGGGTACCATCGGCCGATCCGAAAAGTAGGTATAGTCGCGATGATTCCTGGCTAAAGGCAGCCCCGATTATCAAGGGTGCCCCCCGCACTCGGCCGTTGAATACTGGCAAGACACCATATTCAACTGGAACTAGGCTGCTTGGACTCGCGGTACCTTCGCGAACCGCAGCAGTATCTTTGAGATCATAACGCCAAAAATAATTGTAAGCATCATCGTGATCGTAAGCACATGGTCCACCACACACGCGACCATTATCCTGCTTGATCTTGTACCCAATACCACTTTCATGACCACTAGACGTACCAATGACTAGGTAGTCCTGACTACCTGGCGGAATAAAGCCAATATGAGCCTGGGACAGTTCAGTCCAAAGATCATTTCCACCACTCTTATTATATCCATCATTATGCAACGGATATGATAGCGAATAATTGATCAATGCGGTAGCAGGGATCTTCTGGTTGCTACCTAGCAGATCAAATTGAGATGGATTCCAGACAAAGAGTGTAGGCCCGATACTGAGTCTCGAGTTGATAGGAATATTGCTTGCATAACCAGTTACATACTCACCACCGAGGATACTAACCTTTTCTGGTGGAATTGGAGTCATCCAGCCTGAGGAATGAGCGCGACCGTTGATTTCAAAGAAACCATACCGGGGAGAACCCTGTAAGTCCCAAGCATCATCGAAAACAACTGTAGTGTTGGCATTTTTGCCACTAGCATCATAATACTCAGCGACATTTACCCACAGCCTCTTGTCAATCAATTGGAGACCTGTGATACGGCTAGGTTTACCCTGCAGCTTTACATCTGGTTTAATTTTTACAAACGGCTGCGTGTTCATTGCGATAGGTAATTTTTTCAACTTGAAAGAGTATACCGGTTCTGGTAACTCAAAAGATCCTACGCTGAAATGATGAGCGTGCCCTGCTATCCATAGCATCCTTGTTGGTTCACTTACTGCAATAGGGCCAACCGTATAAGATAATCGACTTGAACCGAAAGTTCCGGCTTTTAAACGAATTCCACCCTGATAGACCAAAACGTATTGACTACCCATTGGGTAAACCTGTTCGATTGGTTCATCAGCGCAGGCCATGATAGAGACCAGCAGTCCAACCAACGATATATGCACTAAACCACGTAACCACTTTTTAATCGCCTTATTCTTTAGATTAAATCTTGTTACAAAAATCAAGTCAACCTCCAAAAATCAGTTTCCCAGTCAGTGGATAATAAAAATCTATAACCCTCAGAATTTTACTGGTTTAACCATAGAGAGACGGAACGACGACATGCATTTAGGTAAACATAATTAGGTGCACGTCCTAAACATTTCAAAAGTAGCATTATTGTTATTAACCATCTATTCTCTGATACAGCACGGGGCATAACGAGCCCGACAAGATAAGCATAATAGGCACGTGGTGTCATGTATTGACGCATTTCTTCCGCCCACCAAAGGCGGTAACCAACGCTTGCAAGAGCTTGACCATCATGTCCGCGTATCCACCATCCACAATTATAATCAATAAACGTAAAATCGTAACCGACGGACTCTGCACGAAAACAAAAGTCATAATCCTGATGACGCGTGAATCGTTCATCAAACGCTATTTCAAGAGCAATTCTTCGCGCACACACTATCGTTGAGGTTTGAATAAACCCATTGCGCAGAAAAATATACTCACTCACCGATTCCTCACCCTTTTGGCAGTTCGGAACTAGATATGCTTCTGGGTCGTCTTGGTTCGCACAACGAGTGATACGACTATAGAAAATGGTGAATTCCGACCTATTGTTAGATACAATGGTATTAGCAGCAACTTCCAACCGTTCAGGTACCCAACAATCGTCGCTATCCAGAAACGCGATATATCTCCCTGTTGCAGCCTTTATACCCAAATTGCGTGCATAAGCACCATTGACATTTGTCTCGTATCTGTGGACCTTAATGTTTAGTCGGTCTGAATAACTGTCTACCACTGAGCGCAAGGCAGCACCATCATCGCTGCCATCGTCGACGACAACAACCTCGAAGTTCGTAAATGTCTGTTCCAGCAAAGTGCCGAGTGCACGATGGATGACATCAGTGCGGTTATGCACTGGAATAACGACCGAAAAAAAAACCTCTGCAACGCTCATTGTTTTTTATCCTTAACAACCTGATGGCTTTCGTCACCGCAGTCGTTGATCAAACCCTCTACTACCTCCCTCCAAATCGGCATAACCGCCAATTCTGAATAGTTGGATAGCCACCCATCCCGTATGCGTGAACGGACATCAGTGGACAGAGCGAGCGCTTCATCTAGGCAAGTTCGCACTTGCTCAGCATCATCTGTATTGACCACCACTACCCCGAGCCCGATCTTTTTCGCAATTTCGCGGTGCGCTGGGATATCGGAAAGCACACAGGGAATACCAGCGCATAGCGCTTGCAATACAACCAGCGGCAGGTTTTCCTTAGTGCTCAGCGCTAGCAAAACAGACATCGATGAAAATATCTCTATCTTGTTTGTTGATACACCCATCGCAATTACATTCGCTGGAAGCGAAAGGCCTTCCGGAAGGCTTCCCCAGGTGACAGCGCTGTAATTGACACATTCCTTTAATACGGCAAGCATCGTTGGTAGGTTTTTTTCTGGGCGTACGAAATAGCCAACCATACCGATATCATATTTAGGCGGCGTTATAGGGGGGCCGTCTGGAAAAATATCTGGAATGAAATTAGGTATGACCAGGCCCTTTTTAACGATCTCTACAAATTCATCAGCCTGAGGCGTTGAGACAAAATGAACTAGATCTGCGCGCTCAATAGAGCGCAGGTGGATTTTTGCCTCCAGCCCGTGCAGAGTGTTTAGACCGCCGTGAACACTACAAATCACTGGGGTGATAGCTGTTATACCAAGCAAATCAAGATCTGCTGCACGGTCACATATCACCATGTCTGGCTTCTCGTCAGGGTCAAAACCTCGATCAACTCGAGAAGACATCCAGCGATTAGCGGCACTCAACGGCGTCAGATCGCACGAAACCGGATAATAGCTAGCAAGGCTGTTAGCTACTGCACAAATTGCCTCAGTACCACCAGATGCAGCCTGATAACCCATCGTGACCCAGATCCTGCAACCATGTCGCGGCTTGCCCAGAGCACAGGCAAGAAGTGCGCGAACATAATAGAAAAGATTCACAACTTGCTGTACCGAGTGTTGTACTCTATACGGCAACTTGAATACAGACATCGCGATTTATTCCTGGTTAACAAACACATACCTAGAGAATACCAGTGGCAAAATCGATTATTCCGCTGGTCGTCATGTAATGGGTACTTGCCGAAGATATAGATTTTGCAGATGTAGTAGCACTCATCCTCGACTCGATTTAGCCCTGCTCTGTCCATTAGCGCCCTGGATATGCTGAGCATGGGAAGCAGAGTCAACGTATTAGCAAGATGCCCGACATAATCAAAGTGAACATTCGTGATGATCAGTTGCGATCACGCGCATCTATTGCATTGGGTTCAATTGAAGCTTCATAAATAGGTAACATCTTCTGAGCACGAATCTCAGGAGAGAACTTCGACCTAATTTTCTCCAAAGCTCCGTATCCTACTCGGTCGAACAACAATGAATCAGTTAGCAAACCTTCTAGACATCTAACTATCGCTTCATTTATCTCGTCAAAATCAGCGGTAGGAATTATACCAACATCATACCCTTTGATACGTTTAACAAAATCTCTTCCCTGCATTGAAACCATAAAACCATCCACATTGTGGCTAATAATTTCTGGAATTGCAAAAACATCTGATGCGATAACCGGCAAACCAAATGCCATAGCTTCTAATATTGCAAAACCGAATGTTTCACGCAAAGTTGGAGAGAGAAATATCCCAGCATTAGGCAGCACATCTTTTAACATTACATGTCGAGGTACTCGACCAATATGTATGGATAAGTTTTTCTGTATTCGGCGATGGTACACTTTAGCCCACGGATGCCCAGTGGAAAGCAAATCAGGGTCGCAGCAAAGCGTGAGGCGGAGATTAGGATAAGTTGGCTGAAGTGCTTCAAAAGCCTCAACTACGTTCGCGCCTCCCTTCCGAAAGAAGTCTCCACTGAATAGCAAATTGAAACGTTTTTCATCGAGAGGTGGGTGAATCTTTCGTGCTTTAATTGCAGGATAAACAACTTCAGCTTTGCTTAAAATAATCTCGTTGCTACAACGCCCGTAACTTTTTAGAGTTTCAATACCTGCATAACTTTTAAACAAAATCTTTTTTAGATTAGGCTGAGAAAAATACCAATCTAGCATGCCAAGTCGCAACACTCGAGGAATTGGCAGGCCAAAAAACCCAAAGTTTGCACTACCGGAATACTCTGCTGGTGTATAGATCCATGGCTGTCTCGTTGCAATAGGAAAAATAGGTGCCTCCAAAATATCTACATCAACATTCTTATAATAGTTGAATATACCTTTTGCAGAACTGCTTAGACCGATCTTCCGCAAATTATTAGTGGCCTGAACAAAAGAATAGGAAACACCAGGTGGTGCTAATCCAGCGTATTCATCGGCAATGCCGTGCCGTTCAGTAATACCGACATGAATCATGCTAGATCAGCGATTTTGTATAAGGTTATTTCTTTTGGCTGCATGGGAATTGTGGAACCAAATCTGCAAAAAGGGAAACCAATATAATTTGATGAACATGATTCTTCAGCTTGTATCTAGGAGCAGAAGGATCTCTGACCTAAAGTTCAGATCGGCCATCACTCATACAGCAGCTATTTACAGTTATATAAAAATGCACACTTAGCGGAAACTCCGCGATGTTCTTACAGAGAGTAAAAGCAGGCCAGACAATGGCGCGGTCGTTCATTGTACACGTCATATCCCATCTAGAGGCAAATACTTTTCATGCAAGCCGGGCGTATGCTGAACATCAGTGAACTCTGCCATGACGAAGCACTCATTGTGTCGAACTTTTACAAGCGGCGCAAGCACCTTGCTCCTGAACTGCAAGGTAAAACCGTTCACTGACGAATTAACCGAGACTAATAGCTCAATTTTTCTTTCCCGGCTACAGACGGTTTTTGAGTGCTTCTTCCAGCTTTTGTTGAGCGATCCGTCTCTGTTTTGACGCAATCTCTAATAAGTGATTCTTCGTGTTTCGTGGGTCAAGTTGCAACGGCCCCTCCTCAAAGACGTCGAAAATAGTAAAAGTTGCATCAATAGTTGTAAGTAATGATGTGACTTTAGTGTGTGCCTGGGTGTCTGTGATGGCCAGCAGCGGTACGCCCATTATCAGTGATGGCAGCAAAACGTGGAGCCTGTTAGACAATACGCACCGTGCCTTTCCGATTGCTGCAATAGAATCCTCGAATGACAGCACTGTTGATTTGAATTCAATCTCTAGATTCGTTTCTGTTTTTAGTTTCTCGGCAATTTGTCTACAAAATGCCTTATCAACTGGAACCTGAAACGCAACAACAGCTCGTTCATAGTTAGCGGAAATAATATGTTGCGTTATTTGTGCCATGAGGTGATTTAAGAATCCGTTACGAGTCGCTCTTTCAGGTATTTTTTCTCTAAAAGAGATGTAGATATAATTTTCGGTAGCGAAAGTTCTGTGGTTTAGGTCGGCTGCAGTGAAGGCTAGGTCGGGATAATAGGTGATTCGTGATGGTAAACTGTCGGATAAAGAAGCGGTGTCCCGCACGCCATAGATCGTGCAAAAAAAAGATTTATAGGCCTCCAATGCACGGAAAGTCTTTGACGCTGATCCAAAAGAGGTTCCAATTTTTATAAATTTAATGCCAAAAAGTAAGCGAGCAACAATTATTTTTAAAAGACCAGCAGCGGAGGCGATATTATTCTTAGTGCCGCCGAAGTTATGACCAGGAACACTAACTAGGTAAATCTTATTTCTAAAAAAATTGCTCTTAATAATACTAAAAAGTGAAGCACCTATTTCCTCTTTTTTTATTCCGATAGCTGCAAGGAACCATTCAGGTGTATATTGGGATGATGCGCGAACCGTACCGAATTTTCGGAGATTTTGAACCAATGCACGGTTGATTAGTAGATCGCCCTGATTGTCATAGGCCGTGGCGATATTAAAAATAAATAGCTTTTTCTTCATAGTTTTTTGGCCAAGCCTACCAATCAAATAGATTTTGATTGATTTCGAGGCACAGTCTTCGACTAGTCACGGCCTGATGCAGTTGCGTGAAACATGCAAAAGATCCAGTTATTAAAATGGATGGATGCTAGACGGATCAATAAGGTCGACAGCTTTTTGATCAATTCGAGGTAACCCATGGTCAGTCAATACCCGTGTTCTCTGATTTGGTGCTTTATGGTAACGCTGACCCAAGTTAGACGGAACCCTTACTAAAAGTATAACGGGTTCTTGGTTGGTCGCCTAAGGCTTGTCTGCTGATGATTCCTCAATGGACTCAAGGCACAACAACCTCGGCTTTTTTCAACACTGCACGCAGCTTCCCTGCCAATACTTCCTTAGCGCCCTCATCCCCATGCACCAAGCGGACCTCAGCCGGTGCTGTGGGAATGTTGGTGACAAACTCGATCAAACCCCGCTGATCCGCATGGGCTGAGTAGCCGCCGATGCTGTGGATCTGGGCGCGGATGTCGTAGCGCTCGCCGTCGAGCATCACATAGCCTCCGCGCGGGCCGAAGCGCTGGATGTCTCGCCCAGGCGTGCCCTTGGCTTGGTAGCCGACGAAGAGCACATCATGGCGTGGGTCGCCAAGCATCGCCTTGAGATAGTTCACCACTCTACCGCCAGCGCACATGCCGCTGGCGGCGATGACCACCGCGGGCTGGCGGCTGTGGGCCAGGTAGTTGACCATGTGCATGTGGTCGGCGTGGTCGTCGACGGTGACCAACTGCTCGAAGGCGAGCGGGTGGCGGCCTTGTTGCAGCCGGTCTTGCGCCTCGTCGTCCCAGGCCTGGCGCAGGCGCCGATAGCCTTTGGTGAAATCGGCGGCCAGGGGTGAATCGAGCACCACTTGCAGGCGCTGCCAGTGCGCGCGCGCTTGTGCGCCCTCCTCACCATGGTGGTGGAACAGGCCTTCGAGTTCGTAGAGCAGTTCTTGAGTGCGACCGATGCTGAAGGCCGGGATGAGGACGGTGCCACCATCAGCGAGCGCGTGCTCGATCACCGCGCGCAGGCGCTGGACGCGCGTGCCGCGGTCTTCGTGGCAGCGGTCGCCGTAGGTGCTTTCGAGCACCAAGATGTCGGCCCTCTCGGGCGGCTGCGGTGCGGGGAGCAGCGAGGTGTCCGGGGCGCCGAGATCGCCGGAAAAGACGATGCGTTGGCGCTGGTCTGGGACCTCGATCTCCACATAGGCCGAGCCGAGGATATGGCCGGCGCGCTGCAGGCGGATCAGGGGTCCGCCGTCGGATGACGCGCCGGGCTCGCCGTCCAACCCGAGCGCGACGACACCGCCCTGCCCGTCAAGCCGGTGCCATTGCTCGAACGGCAGCGCGATGATGCAACTTTGCAGCATGGCGAGCACGCGCTCGATCAGACGCTGATCGCGGGTAAAGCCGACTTTGAGCGCGTCTTCGAGCACCAGCGGCAGCAATTCGGCCGAGGCGGGGCTGGTGAGGATGGGACCGCGGTAGCCGGCGGCTAGCAAGTACGGCAGCCGTCCGACGTGATCGATGTGCACGTGGGTGATGATCAGCGCCTGGATCGGGGCGATGTCGAAGCCGATCTGCAGTTGCTTGGCGCGCGCGCCATCGGTGCCGGCCTCGTCGCCTTGAAAGAGGCCGCAGTCGATCAGCAGCGACTGGTAGCCGGGGGCACTCTGGGAGACAGGGTTGTCGGCGGCCGCGTAACGCAGTTCGTGACAGGAGCCCGTGACGCCGGTCATGGCGCCATGGTGATGGATTTCTGTAGTCATACATGTAGACTAATCAAATGACTCACCGTTCTTGCGCGGATGCACAGAAACCCTGTATCCCGGTAAGCCCGAGTCGAGGGTGGCATCCGCCCCGGAAACTGGTGGATGCATGCAGAACTCTACCGCAAGGTGACTGATGCTAGGGCATGATGACCCAACCCTTATCGACTGAGCGCACGCTCATAAGCAGCCTCTGTCAACTCCCCTACTGTTTCCCAATTGAACGTCGCTGCACGCTCTCGGTTTTGATCTCCCATGGCGGCTAGTCGCCCGCGATCCAGGCGACTGACAGAATCCTGCAGTTCATTGTCATCGGAGAAAAAGATGACACCTTCGGGATCAAGGCAGTCCAGGCTTTCTGCAGAACGCGGCAGGAGCAAAGCCTTGCCAGCTGTCATTGCCAGCAGCACCGACCCAGATGTCAATGTTGCTGTAAAAGGACAAGAAACAACATCGGCGACGGATAGCCGGTCTGCCAATGCTTGATCCGAGAGAAATCCAAAACTTAACCTTATTCGCTCATCCCCGACGGCTAGTTCAGCGAGTTGTGCCGCATATGCTTTATCTTGAACTTGGCCAGTCACTAGCAAGCAAACGGGGGCTGATGACTGCTTGACCGCGTTGATGATTCGCTCTAAGCCCTTATAAGGACGAATCATCCCAAATGAAAAAATCACAGCTGTCTGCGCATTCAGATCGAGCTTTTCTCTAAGTATGACAGGATCGGCTGAAGGCGGCGGATAACAACCCGAATAGTTACCATGCGGCACAATAGAACATCGTGCATCGATCGGTTCGCCATAAAGATGGGACACCGCCATCTCAGCATTCCGACCGTGCGTGATGATGCCATCCACAGTAGCAAACAGCGCGGCGCGGATTCGTTTTTCACGTCCAACATCAAAAGCCTCATGAGCCAAGCTATTATGTATGGTCCAGACAACTCTGATGCCGAGTAGTTGTACCAAACGAACATCAAGAATCAGTAAAAACAGCTTGAGACGAAAAACCCAAGGCCGGGAAGACCAAGCCACTGCAGCAATCAAATTCGGTATCCAATGAATGTGAAGAATCGATGCCTTGCGATGCGTTAATGCGAGCCACGTCAGTGCCAGGTAGCGTGAGGGGTAGTTAGCAAAGCTTACCTTCCACCCCCGCAACTCCAACGCCGCACTCAACAGACCAAGATAAGGATTGCCTGGACGGTAGTCGGGGACCATAGTTACTTTTGAGTCCTTGCGACGAGATTTGAATATCATAGAGTTCTCTCACTGCTGATCGAAGCAATGCCGCGAACAACGATTGCCAATATAGTGAATAAAACCCATGCCGAATAAAATCCACAGGCTTTGAATGCGTGAGCCGCTAATAGTGCTAAGGCGAGGCTATTGGGCCTTGAGCATGGTTGGGCTCAAATCCCTTAACTTGCTCTACTTTAGCGATCATACGCTCACAAAATCCCTGCCTTGCACAGATGCCAGTACGGTAGAGATTGAGGTAGCATGCGGACGAACCGACTGATCAAGGCCTGATTATCCTTTCTAAATTAGCCCTGCCATCTCTTCCAGCATTTTGCGCGAGGCTCTACGCAATTTAAAAGAGTGCGCATCAAGTTGATCTGTTTTACCCTGGTGCATTAGATATTGCAATAAGGAGTTTAGCTCTTCAAAATTCCTCACAGAATTGTAACCATCCGGACCCCAAACCTTTAAGTAAGCAGGCAACTTAGAATCAATGTCCGTCATCGGCACGAACGGAATCGCATAGGACATCGCGACGATTGACCCGTGCAAGCTTGTGCCTGCAAAAGCCCGAGCGTGCGCTATTATTGAAAGTGTCTCAAGCAAACCATTTCCTTCTATAAGTGTAGCGAGGTTTCCCAATTTAACTTTAAGCTTACCCAATACAACCAGGTCATCATGTCCATGAGCCTTTCCTATCGGAAGAAGGACAATCTTTATATTTTCGCGAGAAGCAAAATCTCTAAGCTGATTAAAAATCAATTCGACAACAGAATCTGATGTGGCATATTTAAGCCCGCACTGAAAAACGATATATTCTTGGCTGTCGCTCAAAGTTGCGGGGAGATATTGGGATAGCAATTCTTTTGAATAATAATCTGATACTAAGACAGCACAATCAGGAGCCAAGCGTATTTGATTGTCACCGCCTATACCCCTAAGCAACGATTCCAATTCATTCTTTGTTTCACCATCCCGTACCGAAATATATTCGGCAGTAGATATAGCCTCAGCAATAGTATTGCACATATTTTTGTCAAGATTTGAAATCCCACTTCCACCAACAGCGTTATAAAAAACAATCGGATTGCTATGAGTGAAATCAGAAGGTTCTACAATATATGGATTTTTGTTTTTTGCACCCAAAACAAATCGTATGTAACGACGGGAAAAATTAACTCCGAATACGGAAGTAACTCTCCAATACAACAATGGCATACGCCCATTAAGAATGTAATAGACCTTCGGCCAATCAGCCGGAAGAACCTCTCCGCCTGCGACGATAACCGCATCCAGGTCACGACACGCAAGTAGCTGCCGAAGACCCTGTACTTTCATCCCACCCAAGCGACGAAGATCTGCTCGGACTACACCGAAATAACAAAGAGAAATATCGCTACGCTTAACAAAAAATTTCTGAAGAATAATTGGAAACAGTAGATCACCAAAGTTGTCTCGATCAAAAGCACCGAAGATCGCAACATTTTTCACATTATTATCCGAAGCAAGGTTAAAATTACTACATTAAGGCGACCATTTATTTTGGAAGCCTTTTGAGTAGCATGCTAATAGATATAGACCATCGGTAGGGTGGCCACTATTTCAAGCCTCAATAGTTCAGTACTACTTTATGCTCATCATAAAAAGTCTTTATCACACTATAAGAGAGGATGATGCTGTAAAAAAATCGAGAATTAATCCGCCCTAGCTGACATGAGGTCGATGTCGAGATTTTTGAGGTCTCTGACAGCAAATACAACGTTTACATTCTGGTGTCATGGTTTACAGCATAGCGCTCAGAGTGTTTTTGACTTTAATTATTAACTTTCATAACATTAAATGCGTTTGTCAATAATAACACAATTATGGCAATATTTTAAAGCGGGCCAGAAAACCTAACCCTAAAAGAGCAGGCCCTTTATTCTATATTTTTCTTGCAAGGCTTTGAAAAAAGTTTACGGGTAATTAGGATAACAAAGTTGCATGATTTTATAAAGTACCCAAAGGTCTAATTTTCAGTTAGCTGTTTTATTATTACGGAGTTGCGGAAGCGTTATTAAGTATAGAGTCTTGTTGCAAAAGCTAATCGTGGCTGAGCATTCGAATGACACTTCTTTCTAATCTTTTGCTTCAAATTACCTAATTCGACATGATTGTGGTAATTTATTTCTCTAAAATTGTATCAGAATTTTATCATTTCTATACATTTGCGTTGCTCTTCACATTGGTAGTACTAACTTTATGTAAAAGATGAATAAATTTAATGTAAAGCCGAGTTTTCCACCCAATCACACCAGATGGCACTATTGCTAGAGACTCAGGGCTATATGTTAAGAATTCTCGCATGGATTGATAGCTGAGATAATGAAAGAACTTATGGCAACCAAATGTGCGTATCCCAGTCCAAGCGCTATGTGTGCAGAAGGCTCTGGAAAAATTATCGCTTGCTACTGGGCGCCCCATCTTCGTCATCCCTATGTAAAAGTAAACATCCTCAGCAAAGCATCTGAAATCACTCATTCCCGGAAGATATTCCTGAGTTGGTTGGGGAGGAAAATTCTTAACCACCTCCAGCATAGATGAGAGACGCCTAAGCGAAAGTCCACCATTGATGCACTGCAATTGAGGGCTTAATCCTTCCACTTTCAACTCTTTAGACCACCAGCTTTGTGGTGCATAACCGCCAACGTAGTCGTATTGAAAAAAATGTTCTATAGAATACGGTGATTGCTGGCACAAAAAAGCATCCATCTGAAACACAAGCACAAATTCAGGATCACCAGGAATTGACTCCCAAAAACTAAGTGACTTAAAAAGGTCGTTATATTCATTAAGACCAAAGACACAAGGAAGTGTAGGCTTAATAGTAATACCTAGGCCATCAAGAGTACTTTTGTAGTGTTCAGCATGTTCAATTCCGCAAATAAAAATAATAGCCCATTCATATTTTGGGAGCCGTGAACGGAAATGCCGTATTACATGTAAAAGGACTTGATCTCTACGGTTATCCGCAATAACTGCAACGTGTCTTGCCATTGTAGCGCCTTAATTGACCGAAAATAACTACTATCCTATACCGAGTCCAGAGCTTTTAACTCCTGAGCCGCCCAAAGCATTGAATAGGTACTTCCATCACAGAGCAATGCTATAGGGTTAACTGTTTTATTTATTTCAGTTAACATTCAGCCATCAGTTTCGTTAGAAGCAAGTTTTCCGAAGTGCGATTTTTTTTGAGAAATAAGGTGATTCCAATGACCTTGTTCCACAAGAACCCCTTTAACCAAGACGTTAATACAGTCACATGGTTTGACAGTACTTAGCCGATGAGCAACTAAAAGGATAGTTTTTTTACCGCTTAAATTGTGGATAGCATCCATGACGGCTCGCTCGGTCGCGTTATCGAGTGCACTCGTTGCTTCATCAAAGAAAATAACAGCCGGATCTCTGTAAAGGGCTCTTGCAATGCCGATTCTTTGCCGTTGCCCACCTGAGAGCCGAACCCCTCGCTCACCAATAATGGTATCGTATCCGTTTGGAAGTTCGCTAATTACAAAATCGTGGAGATTAGCTAATCGGGCAGCTCGCTCAACGGCTTCTCTATCGATTTGCGATTCTGGTAAGCCGAGCGCAATATTTGCAGCAACGCTTTGATCGGCCAGAAAGATGTGTTGCGGTACGTAACCGATCGCTGCTTGCCAGTGTCGTCGATTGTTGTCTACGAGAGTTTGACCATCGATAAGGATTTCACCCTCTTCGGGTGGTAAAAGCCCAAGCAGCAAATCGACTAAAGTGCTTTTACCAGCACCAGATGGTCCGACAAAGCCTACAGTCGAGTTCGCTTTGATGTTCAAATTCAAAGCCTTGAGCGCGGGCTCTTCACAATTCGGATAACGATAGGTAATGTTGACAAGTTCAATCTTTTCGGCAGGAATAAGTGGGTCAAAAGTCTGCTGATGTTTTGGCAGTTGAATTGTACCCTGATCTTTGGCTCTAAGATCATCAAGAATATTGTCTACAGCAGGCGCATTGAACCTCAATTTTGTGATGCTTCCGAAAAGCTCTTGGAAGGCTGGGATTAATTGACGTCCGGCTAGTGCATAAACGCCTATAATCGGTAACACTTTATCAATACTTCCTTGACTTTTCATTAAGTAGAGCACAACTATCAGGATGCCGCCAAAGGCAAAAGCCTCGATCGCGAATCTTGGAAGATTATGAAGCAGTGCGGCATTTGCCTGGTGTTTTGCGAAACGTTTAGACGGATTACTAAAACGCTCTAAGTAATCAAACTCACGCCCAAGCAGACGAATCTCTTTAGCCCCCGCAAAGGCTTCAGCGGCTGCTGTGAAGCGTTCCCGATTAGCCTGCACGCGATCCTTGCCGATCTTGGTCAACCAGGTTCTTGTCATAAGATAGATCAAACCATAGAAGCCGCCTAAGATAATTGCAACAATAACCGCTAAGCCAGGATTTATTGCAACCAAAAAAGCAACTATGGTAGATGTAAGCAGTACTTGTCTAATCAGGTTCATCGCCGGCATTAGTCCGCCATTGATCGCCTGCGCTGTTTCTTGCAGCACATTTTTTGCTAGATCGCCTGAATTTCGGTTTAGAAAGAAACTATATGGTCGGCGCAGATAGTTGGTCATCAGCTGGCATGATAACTCGTACTGCTGCATGTTAGCGAACCGCACTATTCCCCACTGTGTTAGTGCCTGCAGTATGGTTCCACTAACGAACACTACGAAAGCAACAACACCTAGTAAATAAAGAAAACTCGCTTTTGATTCATAGTTTAGATATTGGAAAACGGTATTTAGCCAGATGTTCGTATCGATAACTTCTGGGTTCGAGAGTACCGCAAGGAACGGCATGACCGACGCGACACCTGCCGTTTGCATGAAGGCGGTGATGATCATCAAAAAAAGTAATACGAAGACCTTCCGATAATCGCGTGGCTCTAAGAGCGCTTTCAGTTTTCTAAAGGTATTGAACATTTTGCAACTGCATTAAACTGATCATTCGTTTTGACGCCTAGAGACTGATGTATTTCCGAATTCTGGGACCTGCCCAGTTCGTCAAGGGCAGCGGCAGTCTAGACCAAGCATCGATCACCAAGCCGTGAACGCTTGTGGTCGCCTCCTCTTGCTGCCAGAGGACGGGCGCAAAGGCGTCTGGATGGCCATGATAGCAATATAAGTTCACCGGTTTCGCCCCCCATTGCTGCTTGAACTTGTAAGTGCCTTCATCGACGGTGGAGCGGCCGAAGTCGAAGCTGCGGGCCTCTTCTTGGCAAGCATGGGCCAGGATGGTCCAGTACAGGAGCATGTTGGGCGCGAGCGGATTATGGCTCGCGAGCGTGGAAGCCCATGGGATGGAGATGAGCGAACGGCTGCGCAGGACAAGGCCGGCGCCTATGGGCGCTGTTCCGTACCATACGATGGTGATCGAGCAGCGCTGGCCGTAGTGGTTGCGGACTGAGGTAAACCACTGCCTGCTATGCACCGGGGAGCCAAGCTTTCGCATATTGACGGCCATGATGCGATAGAAGGCGTCTAGATGCGCCTCGTCTGTCGCCGTGCTGACCGTGAGTCCGTTCTTCTCGGCCTTGCGGATCTGCGAGCGCAGCTTGGACTTGAAGCTTGCCAGTAAGGTCTCCGGCTCATCCGGCAGGGCCAGCCGCATCTGGACTTTGGCCCCGGGCGCTGGGGATTGGTCGGTTGGATCGGTGTCGCTTGCTCGGTAGGTGAGCTGGGTGGCGCCGATGGTCCGCGCCTGGTCAACCAGGGCGTTCTTGAGCGCGTCGTGGATCTTTTGGTCTGCGCTGAGGATGTGGCCGGTATCGCAAAACGGTTGACAGCAGAGCGTCGGCTTTCCGATCGGTCTGTTGAACTGACAGGCTGGGGCGACGCCGACGACGCTGTCTTGTTGAAAGGCCAGCAGGCTTTGGTTTGGATGCCGGTAAGCGTGCTCGACGCTCTTGATCCAAGCGCTCGCGTGATAGGGTGTCGCCGCGCCATGCTGGTCGACAAAGGCGTCCCACTGGGCTTCGTCACCCGCTTGCCAGGTGCGGATGTCGACACCGCTGGACGCTGTTCTCAAGGGGCCGTCTCCTGCAGGTAGGCGGCGGCCTCGCTGACCGTGCAGCATTGTACATCGGCTTTCGACTGCAGGTGGCGCACGACGGCAGCGACTCCGCGGCTGATCTCATGAAACGCGTTCTGGTTGGCGACGAGGGAGTTCGGGTTGTCGACCAGGCTGGAGCTGTGCAGGTACATGTGGAAGACGCGCATGCCGTTGACGAGCATTTGGTCGGTGAGGTTGAGCATGTCTGCGCGCTCGGTCAGTTCTGGACTGAGATACAGTTTTCGCAGCCAGTGCGTGAACCATGCCAGTGCCAGGGGCTTGAACGGGCTCAGCCTTGGAGAGGAGATGCGGCGGTGCCAACGGTTCGCGCGATGGAAGTCGCGCCAATTGTAGCCAACGCTGACCGGAATTTCGAACATCTCTTTCGATGCACTGACGCTGAGCGGGTTCTGCAGGGAGGCCCAGTAAGGCGCTAGGTGCGCGTCGTGGCAGTCGAAGAACTGATTCTCCCAGAACGGATAGATGCTGCAGTCGATGCTGAAGCCATGCTGTTTGAGGAGTTGCATGACCTTGCCGTCGATTCCCCAACGGCCGGTTCGGAAGCTCACTGGCCGGACATGAAATTGTTCTTCGAGGATCTTGACGAGTTGTGTCAGCTTGACCTCGACTTGCTCGATCGGCAGGTTGACGACGTGGCTGTCCCGCTCATTCGGGCGCCCAAAATAGGGCGGATTGCACCAGGGATGCAGGTGCGCGGCGATCTCGTACTGACCCGTTCGCAGAAGGTCACGAATGACCTGGGCGGCTTGTTCGTTGTTGGCAACGGGGTAATCGACGAATAAGGTCGGTCGCACGCCCAGGTCGAAGCAGACTTGGTGGAAGGGACGGAGCTGCTGTACATTTTCGACGCACCAGTCTGCCTCTGGGAAGGGTCCAGACCAATCCCAGCTTTCCTCGGTATCGATGCTGAGTAGGAACAGGACCTGTGGGCGTCTCATCAATGAACCCCCTGGGTTAGGCGGCGAAAGAGGGTTGTGTATTCAGCGGCCATGCGTTTGGCGGAGTAGTGCTGATTGACGACGTCTAGCCCCGCGGTTGCCAGCGCCTGACCAGTCTCGGGCTGGTCGAGCAGTGTGTTCCAGTGCTCAAGCAGGGAGGCCTTGTTGCCTAGGGGGGCAAGCAACCCGGTGTGTTGATGCCGGACCAGTTGATCAACGCCGGGGATGTCGTAGGCCGCGACAGGTACGCCCATGGCGGCGGCTTCCATCAGGCAGCGTGGAATGCCCTCTAGGGTGCTGGTCATGGTGAAGAGGTCGAAGGATTTGAGCAGTTCCAGGCGGTCGTCTCGAAACCCGAGAAAGTGGATATCGGGCGCGCAATGGAGTCGCGCGGCATAGGCCTCTAGCTCGGCGCGGTCTTCGCCGTCGCCGACCAAGACCAATTCGACGTCGGAGCGCGACTGGCGGAGCATGGCGAAGATGTCCAGCATCTCTCGCAGGTTCTTGCGACTGATGAGCTGGCCGATGAAGCCGATGCGCTTTTTGTGTTTTGGCGCGACGGCGTCAGGGTTGTTCGCAATGGCTTCGACCTCGTGCAGGTTGACGCCATTTTGGATATAGGTGAGCTTGGATTCCGCCACCCGGTGCCGGCGTGCATCTTCCATCAGTTGTGGGGAGAGCGGTGCGACGCTGTCTGCGAAGCGCATGGCCTTGCAGCCGAGCCAGACGAAGAGCCTCAGCTTGAGGTCTTGGGCGTTCTCGAAACCGTGCGGCGTGATGATCACCGGGATACCCGCGCGACGGGCGGCGAGGAGGCCGAGGATGTCTGACTTGTAGCCATGCGTGTGGATCAGGTCGACATGCTCTGTGGTCAGTAGGTCGGACAGGCGCTTGACGGCGCTGAGGTCGAAGCGGCCGGACATCGGGATGGCATGGGTTGCCAGGCCGGTCTTTTTGTACTCCCGCACGAGCTGCAGATCAACATTCTGTGCCTCTTCGGTCACGGCCAATTCACACTGAACCTGTTCTGGGTCAAGGTACTGCGCGAGCGCCAGAATCCAGCGCTCGGCGCCATAGAAACCGGTGGAACAGATGAATTGCAGGACTTTGATCGGACGCTCCATCGGGTGGAAGGCTCCTGGATGGCAGACGGCTGAATGGCAGGCGGCTAATGACAGACTTTTGGGCTGGTCTAGTGTGCGATGGGCTTGAACAGCCCGCGCAGGGTTCCGTAGGCCCTGGCTGGAAAATACAGCAGGTAGAACTTGAGGATCTCAGCGAAGGGGATCTGTTTGTCGGCCATTGTCCAGAGGCG
>JAIPFG010000242.1 GCA_021736745.1 Pseudomonadales bacterium | reverse complement strand
ACCCAAAGATCAGCTGGAAACCAATTATCAGACTGAGGTGCTGAAATAGTGAAACTTTCGATATTGTTCTTTTCAATGTTACTTGCCCATAGTGGCCAAATAAAAAAAGACGACATTGCCATCAAACCAAGCATCAGTGACGTTTGTGAATTAGCGGAATTTGTCTTTTTAAATTCCGGAATTTCCTGAACTGATTTTTCATCCCGCCAAAAACTGCCCACCCAAAACAAAATAAACATGACGACACCAAACCAGATCCAGCCATAAATGAGATGATCAACACCAACAGCCAGCTTCATACCACTTAAATGACCGAGGATAACAATTATATAAGCGCGAATTCCGTTTGCTATCACCGGTGTAATCAAGGCAAACAAAATAAACACCAAGCGACGCCAATAGCTATGGTAAGTCAAATAGGCGTACAGGCACCCCAAAGTCAGTGAGGCGATGATATAACGCACTCCGCTGCAGGCTTCAACTACCGACCATGATCCACTGGGCAATGTGAAAAACAAGCCTTCACGAAATACCGGAATCCCGGTTAAGCGAACAGCCCCAACGGTGAAGTCAGCCGTAAACGTCATCATCGATGGGACAAGAAATTCTCCGGCGGGCACAGCAAAGAGTAAAAAAGACAAGGGAAACGCCATCGCCCAGGCTTTCCTCCAACCGCAGGCAGTCCAAACAAGCGCGGGTATCATGGCAATGACCGCAAACTGTTGAATAACCAGAACATCCGCCAGCCGCGCTAATAGCCAGATAAATCCACAGAGCGCAATGAACGGCAACCCCCGATAATCTGGTTGATCGCTTATTTTTCTCAATTGATGACGACGTGACCAGATAAGATAAACGCTAATGGGAAAGATTAAGAAGCCGTGAGCAAAGGTCTCTGAGCGCCACCAAATTTGTATCATACTCCAGTAGGTTCCAGCATATACCAGCCCCTGTATAACGAATAAAACCAACAGCAACAATAGGGGCGAACGGCGAATCTCGGCCCAATGCTTCTGCCTTACCTGAGCCGTTTCATCCATAGAAAGATCGGTATTCACTATAACACCTCCCTAACACCACGGGTCTGATTCAGGCCGACTACACCCTGCAATTTATTCCCCGGATTTGCCGTTCTATCACCGAGCAAGGCTTCAAGTTTCACCAGGTTCTGATCCCAATTAAACTCCTGTAATATTTGCGCTCTTCCTTTCATGCCTAACTCCGTTATATCACCTTCCTCCAATAGCCGCAGACAGGCAGAGGAAAAGGCCTTTTCGTCATCACAAACCGGTTGATCCATCAGGGTTGGGATACCCTCCATCGCCGCACTGGTCGCAACGACCGGCTTACTCATCGCCATTGCTTCCAGAACTTTATTTTGCACACCTCGAGCAATACGCATGGGTGCCACAGCAATACTGGCATAAGCAAGGTAAGGCCGAATATCTTTCACTGAACCCGTAACATGAATATTTTGCTGATTGGCAAGTTTCTTCACCTTTTCACTTGGGCGCGCCCCAACAATATAAAACCATGCATGAGGAAACTTGTGCCTGATTTCAGGAAAGACCTTCTCGGCAAACCAACTGACTGCGTCCACGTTCGCCCAGTAGTCCATCGCCCCAGTGAAAACTATTACCTGAGTTTGTTCGGGATAGGGGTTGGCAAAATGCTCTTCCGATGAAAAATAGTGGGCGTCAACGCCATTATTGATAAAGAAAATATGGGGTTTCGATTCTGGGGCGAGCGTTTTAAAAACATCCGCTTCATGAGCAGAAACAAAGACACTGGCATCAAATTCATTGGCAATAGCACGGTCAAAATGTAACATCCGGTTGGCTTCACGCTTATACAACCAATTCATTGGCCAGCTACGCCGGAGGCTATACTCTCGCCATTTTTCCGAATCAACATCGACAAAATCAATAATGCGATGCATATTTTTGTACATTTCACCTTGAACATATTGAGCCATAGCGGAGGAGTACACAAAGACTCGACTTATCTGTTCGTGCTGAACCTTATTGTCGACCCATTTCTTCAACCTTGTCTGCCGGTAATAGGGCAAACTGAGGGCCTCATTTTTAAAAAATGCAGTAACCGTTCGGTATTTTTGTGCATTTTGAATACCCAATAAAAAGACTTCGGCACAATATTTACGTAGTTCCGCTTCGTATTGCCAATCTTCTTTATCATCAACGAAAGCACCTAAATGAATACGATAATCCCGCGCCAAAGATTTCAAAAGATTAAAGGAACGGATTTTATCGCCCTTATTCGGTGGGTAGGGGATACGGTGGGCTAAGAACAGCAAGGCTGGTTTTTTCATTGTATCCACACCCTAACCGTTGAAACGCCCTTTGGGTTCTCCCAGAGATAAAGCGGGTAATCGCATTCACCTCCCCCAGAGAGCGAAAAAACAAGACTACCGCAGTGGGGCGGGTAGAACATACCTTCTCCCTGAGAGAGCCGGTTGGGATGAGGGGATAAAAAACGCATTATATTAACCCAAATATTTCGACACCATCGGTCCTAGGCGCTGACTGAGCCACAAAGGAAGTTTTTTCCAACACCGGATCATTAGCTGATATTTTGGATTTAGCGGGTTCAGTTCCGGTATTTCCTTCGTATTCACCAGATAATACTCATAATATAAAGGCTCAGGTATAAAACCCCAATTTTTCTTAAAGCTAAAGGAACCGGTGCCTTCCTTGCTTCGCCCGTAGTCAAACAGCTTAACGCCCCGCTTCGCTGCATGGCACATCAACCGCCAATACATATAATCATTGCCCTTAAGGTCTCGTGCCGCCGCAGTACCACCACCATAATAGGGTAGCACCTCATCTTTAAAGTAGAAGCTCATGACACTTGCCACCAATGCATTATCCTTACTAATGGTCAGAATGTCGCTTTCCTCGGCAAATACTTTATTTAGTAGTTTAAAGTACTTTTTCGAAAACACCGGCGTGCCTAGATTCCTAACACTGGTAGAGTAAGCTGTATAAAACTGCTCTAAATCCTGATCAAAACTGGATTCTAACTCCAGTTGAATCGCTTTTCTTACGACCGCCCGTTGCTTGCGTGGAATGGCCTTAAGATTTTCCTCCTCCTCAGCACTGATTGGTCGCCGAAACGTGTGATAGAGGGTTTTACAGGGCCAGCTTTCGTTCAATCGTTTACGATGGCGCAGCTCTAAATAATCCACCGATAAATCATCAGCTAACCGGCAGGCATGCTCTACCAATACTTTTTTTATACTTTCATCAAGAGCAACGGGGCCGCCATACACACAAAAGGGGGTTGACACTAGAGAATGACCAAACAGCCAACTTTTGACTTCGGCCAGCGGCAAGATGCCTACAACTTCTCCCGTATGTTCTGCTATCAGAAAATGACAACGATGGTTGAATGCCTGTTCCAACACCTCTCGCCAACCGGCCCGATGAAAAAAAGTAGCCTCGGCTGCCTGATCGACAAAGGCATCCCAGCGATTTTTGTCGGCGTCGGTTAACGTCTTAATGATTACTTGTTGATTCAAATTAACAGCCTGTATTTGTTATGGCTAGGCGTGTAAAAAGCCGGCAGCCATTCTGGTTGAAACTCAAATGAGGGTAATAGCAATAGTCATCAGGAATGGAGAAATACTCTATCCACACGATCCCATTTAAAATCAGAAAGCAGATGATTCAGCCTACCTTCCATTCTTTCCAGATTCAGGTAATGGCGAAATCGCGACTTCCAGCAGGCATCTTTTTGGCGCGGTTGCTCGGTATCGATCTCCCATGGGTGAAAATAAAAAATTGTGGGACTGTTTTCCTTCTCATTCACAGAATTAATAGCCCACTTTGAAAAAACATAAGGATAGAGACGAAAATAACCTCCGCCACCTATGGGTATATTTCGAGACCCGACACGCAGGGTGCTAATCGGAATTTCCAGTAACCGCTCACGGCATTTGAACAGGTACCTCGGCGCTTCTGGAAACCCGTATAGATCATGATGCACCGGGTAAACGCTTGAACTGTATTGATATCCGGCGCTTTCAATTTCTTCGTGTGCCCAGAGGTTGGCTTTACCGATTGAATAACTGGGTGCGCGGTAGCCTTTCACTTCGACGCCGGATATATCCTCCAGCAGTTTTTTTGCCCGAACGATATCATCGTGAAACTCGGTACGGGTTTGGCTGGTTACACGATAATGTGAGTAACCGTGACTGGCCAGTTCATGTCCTTGCTCTACAATACTTTTTACCAATTCCGGAAAACGTTCCGCTACCCAACCCAGCATAAAGAATGTTGCCTTAGTCTGCTTAGCATCGAAAAGCTTAAGAATATGTTCCGTATTTTTTGCGACTCGAACCGGCATCGAATCCCAACGATCTCTTCCTATTGTTTTTTCAAAGGCTGAGACCTGGAAGTAATCCTCGACATCAACTGTCATGGCATTTGTGGTTTTATTCATTGATTAGGCTATATCCGATTAATTTAGAATAAAGTATTACAGAAATGTTGTTTATTGCACGGATATTTTCTCCCATTCAAGGTTTCCCTCAAATGGGAGAAGGCTAGACTGAAGGACTTAACTCTTTAAACCATTTTTCCAAATCTTTTGCGATCCGGACGGCGGCTTGACCGTCCCAAAACTCCGGTTGACGTCCCTTTTTGCCACCTTTTGTTAAAACTTCGGCCAAGGTTTTCAGGATCAAATCACTATCAGCCCCGACAACGGTATTGGTTCCCTGCTCAACAGTAATCGGGCGCTCGGTATTTTCTCTGAGCGTAATGCAGGGGACGCCCAACGCGGTCGTTTCTTCCTGAATACCACCCGAATCAGTCAAGACGAGTTTAGCTTTGGACATCAAACCCAACAGTTCCATATATCCCAATGGACCGGTGGTGACGATATTAGCTTCAGTTATTAAACTGTTCAGCCCATATTGCTCGATTCTGGATTGCGTGCGGGGATGCACCGGAAAAATGATGGGTATTTGCTGAGAAGCCTGAGCAATGGTTGATATTAAACTGCCCAATGTCTTTTCATCATCAACATTCGAGGGGCGGTGCATAG
>JAIPFG010000241.1 GCA_021736745.1 Pseudomonadales bacterium | reverse complement strand
CATGGCGCGTTAAACTGCCCGCGATTCTTTTCCTTTTATTGGCAGGCATATTTTTAGGCCCCGGCATTAATTGGCTCAAACCTGACCAACTTTTAGGGGATTTATTCTTTCCTCTAGTCTCGCTTAGCGTAGCGATTATTTTATTTGAAGGCAGCCTCACTCTTAGATTTAAAGAAATTAAAGGACTCGCACATGTCGTGCGAAGACTGGTCAGCCTGGGGGCATTAATTACTTGGGGTGTAACCTCCACCGCTTGCCACTTACTCCTAAATTTCAGTTGGTCGATGAGTTTACTGATGGGTTCATTAGTCGTGGTGACCGGTCCAACTGTGGTCATCCCCATGCTCCGCAGCGTGAGACCAAATCGGCGTATTGCCAACGTCTTACGCTGGGAAGGCATCATGATTGATCCGATTGGCGCGTTGCTGGCGGTATTGGTTTATGAATCCATTATTTCACTGGGGCCAGGCGAAGACTTTTCCCACACTTTCTTACTGTTCCTGCAAATGTTATTGACCGGCGGACTTATCGGCTGCGTAACAGGCTACGCGCTCGGGCTAATTTTACGTTTCCGGCTGCTACCCATCTACTTACATAATCTTGGCACCATTGCTGTTGTCCTGATGGCCTTTACTGCCAGCAATACCATTAGGGAAGAATCCGGGTTACTCTGCGTGACAGTAATGGGCGTATGGCTGGCAAATATGCGCGATGTCAATATTGCCGATATCCTGTCTTTTAAGGAAAACCTGTCCATTCTTCTCATTTCCGGTCTGTTCATATTGCTGGCCGCCCGTATTGAATTCGACGACCTTATGCTTCTGGGCTGGCCTGCTTGTATCTTATTGCTGGTCATGCAGTTTGTCGCCCGCCCGTTAGCTGTCGCCGCCGCTACACTTAATTCAGATTTGACCTGGCAAGAACGAACCCTAATTTCCTGGATTGGACCGCGCGGTATAGTCGCCGCAGCGGTTTCCGCATTTTTTGCGTTACGTTTGGAATCTGCTGGTTTTGCTGAAGCGAAGCTGCTGGTACCTATCACTTTTATTATTATTATTGGTACAGTGATTCTGCAAAGTATCACCGCCAGAAGTTTAGCCCGCTTACTCAAGGTAGATGAACCCTCACCACGTGGTTTTTTGGTAGTCGGCGCCAATGATATCGCTTGTTCACTGGCCACAGCACTGAAAGACGTCGGTTTTAGCACACTGTTGACTGACACCAACTGGGACAATATCAGCACGGCTCGGATGATGGGTTTTAATACTTTCTATGGTAACCCCGTTTCAGAATATGCGGATACTCACTTAGATTTAGTAGGGATTGGCCGTCTGCTTGCCGTCTCGCCCCAACGTGACTTCAATGCAGTAGCCTGTATGCGCTATCGTCCGGAATTCGGCGAACATAACCTCTTTTCTATTCCCGTTATCCCGGAAAAAACAGGCGCGGAAAAACTTCGTGTCTCCTCTCGCCATAAGGGACGAACACTTTTTAGTCAGGATCTCACCTATAGCAAATTTGCCAGCTTACTCAAAAAAGGGGCAAAAATTCGTACCACCGGACTGACCGAGACCTATAGTTTTGAGGACCTTCTACAAGACAATAAGGCCAAACTTTATCCACTTTTTGCGATTAACAAGTCTGGGCGGTTACACGTTATCACCCAGGAAGACCCAATAAAACCGGGTGCTGGCTGGTCCGTAATTAGCCTGGATTATAAAGAGATTGATTTAATAAATACCGAAAGCCAAACCGGCCGCGAGATTCAAGCCTAATTCTTCACAACGCTCAATATCGGCTTCGGTAATTTCACCCTGCACAACAACTGGGTCTGCCACTTTTTTCATTGGATAACCTAAGAGGATACGATCTATTTCACGTACTGCGCCACTACCATCATTACCGGCACTAATGAATAGTGCGTAGGGTAGATTCATTTCCTGTTCTTGCGCCGGGTAATAGGTGCGGTCAAAAAAATCTTTAATGGCACCCGACATGTACCCAAAGTTTTCCGGGGTCCCAAAAATAACGCCGTCACTTGTCACCAGATCCTGCAAGTCTGCATCGAATGCCCTTACTATTCGCGTATCGACATCGGCTTCCTGTTGAGCGCCTCGATAAACTGCCTGAGCCAATCGTTCTGTATTACCCGATTGACTATGGTATAGAATAAGCAAACGTTTTGTGTTCACCCCTATTCCTTGAGTAAGGTAATCCACTAGGGCAGCTAATGAATCATGAAAAAAATGTGCGTGCTTTTATCGCCACTATACCAGACCCGTCAGTGACGCAAAGACTCATCGAAGCCTGCGAATTAATGAAGTCTCAACTTCCACACCATGAGATACGGTGGATAGCACCAAAAAACTGGCATATCACCCTCTGCTTTCTAGGCCATATTACTAATGAACAGTTTAATAATTTACCTATAGCCCTCAGGGAGAAATTAACGGGCTACCACTCTTTTACTATTTTACTGGAACGAATCCACTGCTTTCCCCACAGCACTAAACCCCGGGTGCTTGCAGCAGCGATTAAGGCAAACCCAATCCTTCAAGCGATTGCCATACGTACAGAATTAGCCGCCAATGCAGTGGGTTTAAGTCCGAAACGAAAGTCCTTTCTCCCTCATTTAAGTCTCGCCAGATATCGCACTAAAAAACCCACCAAGCTTCCTGAGCCATTATTCCTTGAAAATCTTCATATGACTGTCAATCAGATTATACTTTTTCGCAGTGAATTAACCCCTGCTGGGCCCGTTTATACACAGGCTTGCCGCTTACCCCTCGATGCTTCCTGATGGCTGCTTCACATCAGTACGGTGCAGGATCATCTTAACGTCACTCGCCCCCTGGCCCATTGTCATTAAAAAATCCCTGCTAAAACTATTCAACATAAAGGAGTTGGGCTCTAGGCCACTTAACTGTTCATCATCCAAAACACCAATAATTTCTTTCACTTAAGTGCGTAATTTCAAGTATTCATCTACTATTATAAATTGACCCAATACCTATAAATAATAATGATACAGAAACCACGACATTCTTTATCACACAAGCTAATCAAATTGAGCCTCCTTTTAGGGCTCACGATTAGTCTTCTTGTTGGCTCCATTCAAGTGGTGATCGACTATCTTAGTCATGATACGCAACAGGCGCTAACCGTTGGAAAAATTCTGGATGTTTCCGCGCATACAGCGAAACGTGCCGTACAGACAGCCGACAAGTCGCTCGCTGATCAAACCATCGCCGGACTACTTGAATATCCCTTCATCGTCCAGGTTAAGATTTACGATACCAACAATCACCTATTGGCCAATAAGCAAATAACTCCCGTAGCCCGCGCAACTCGTTTTATTACACGGTTATTGGGTACAGAATTCCGCGAATATTTGATTCCTCTGAGTGATCACCTTGTCGAACATCAGAGGCGTCAAGGTGTACTTTCGATCACTGTCGATCAGGATACGCTCTTGACCAGTTTTTATGGCCATGCATTTTCATTATTTATTGGTCATTTTATTGGCCTGTTAATATTAACCTTTGCTCTTTTAGCGCTGTTCACCAACTACGTTACTCGACCATTGGCTTCTATTACAGAAAGAATTCGCCTTATTGATCCAAGGTCTCCGGAAAAAAAGAATCTTATTTTGGAAAGCGTCAGCAGAGATGATGAGTTAGGTCAATTAGTCCTGTCCTGTAATGAGTTCATTGAGACCATGGATGATCTCATGACCGAAAGAAAACAGAATGAATTGGCTTTGCTACGCAATGATGAGCTTCTGATAAAAACCAGTCGTCTTGCCAAAGTGGGCGGCTGGGATTACGTGATTGAAAGCGGTGAACTACTTTGGTCGAAGGAATTATGCAATATTCTCGGTTTACCCTCTGATTTCGAGTTGGATCTCAACGATATACACAACCGCATTGTCCTGGAACACAAATCAATTGTGGAAAGAGCCATCGCACAATCAGCGAAAACGGGCAGCCCTTTCGACATTAATTTTGGCATGATCCGCGCCGATAACAAGCATATTTGGGTACGGGCAATCGGGATTGCTACCACTCACCAGGGCAGACCCGTTTGGTTTTCCGGAATTTTACAGGACAATACAGAACACCGCCGATCAGAGCAGGCCTTAATGCTGAGAGATTTTGCCCTCAATCAAACACCGGACTCAATTCTAACGATTGACGCAAATGGTAAAGTTGTCGTCGCTAACGATACCACCTGTGACCGTTATGGCTACCGCCGGGAAGAGCTTATCGGACAAAGCGTCGACATCTTCAATCCAGATTTTGATATGTCTAACTGGGATAAATGGTGGTCAGTAGTTAAAACTAACGGCCAACTGGTGACCCATACCTATAACGAAACAAAAATAGGGGAACGATTCCCCGTTGAAATTTCTACAGGCTATTTTATCTACGATGATAAAGAGTTTTGTATTATGTCCATCAAGGATATTACGGAGCGTAAACAACAGGACGATGAAATTCAGCATTTAGCTTACCATGATATCCTGACGGGATTACCGAATCGGTGCCTATTGCAAGACCGCCTGCGTCTCGCTATTACAACAGCAAGACGACATCAGTATATCGGTGCGCTTCTCTTCATTGACCTGGATGACTTTAAGAAAATCAATGACTCGCTGGGGCACCCAACCGGTGACGAAGTGCTCAAGGAATTGGCAAAACGATTCGTCACCAATTTGCGCGATGAAGACACTGTCGCGCGTTTAGGTGGCGATGAATTTGTCGTTATTTTACCTTACCTCAGCACTGATACTGAGGAGGCTAAAGAAAAGGCACAAGGGTTTGCGGAAAAGTTGCTCGAACTTGTTTCCCAACCCTATCACATCCTCGGACATGAACTTCAGGTCACGGCAAGTATCGGTATGGTACTCTTTCCAGACGCGGCGGAAAGTGCCGACTCTATTTTACAGTTTGCCGATACGGCTATGTACCAAGCAAAAGCCAGCGGACGAGCCAATATCACTCACTTCACCTCTGAGATGACGGCAAAAGCCAACCGGCAACTTAGCCTGGAAAACCAACTTCGTAATGCACTGGGCAACCAAGAATACCTGCTTTTTGTACAGCCA
>JAIPFG010000240.1 GCA_021736745.1 Pseudomonadales bacterium | reverse complement strand
ATATCGGTAGCGCGTTGAGTGGCTAGGTTTTCGCTGGCATCAATCCTTAAGGAAATTCGTTTAACAAACAGCGAGGTTGCGAAAAATACCATGCCGAGTACACCTGCCTGGAAATAGTTCGGCGATGAGGCATCTATGGAGGCTCGATATATTTCTATGGCCAGCATAGCGATGCTTGAAACAGCGGCAAATACTATCGCGTAGCGACCACGAATAAGAATGCTGCCAGCGGCGATGGAAAGAATGATCAGGATACCAAAGCCACTACCGACACCGCCGTTTGCATAGGTGATCAGTGACAGGGCCAGAATATCGATAAGAATGTTAACGGCTATTTGCTGTGGGTGAAGCGCCTGACCATTTAATAGCACCAGCGCCAGTATCAGGTTTATAGAGGCGTAGGCAAGGGTGGTGACGATAAAGAGAAGAGGATATTCCAGACCGATAAAAACTTTGCTCACCTCATTCGAATAGGTAAAGAGCAAGACGGCCGATAAGATCACGCGGTAATAATTAAAAATTTTGAACAGTTTGAGATCCTGTTGCTGACGCAAGGGGAGTTGGCTATCCTGTTGTGGCATCGAGCTACTGATCATAGAGAACGTTTGATGATGGTGGCTTTGTAATCAAACAAGTATAGCTAAAATTTTAGCTATCTGTAGATTGGCCTTTGGCCACAGCTGGTTGATTAGGGTAAGACTAATCGTAGAGGGTAGGTATAGGCTGGCGTTTGTGTTCAGTCCGTTGAAAAATTTCGATGATGCGTGAACGCACTTTATCGGTTACCGGTTTGTTTTCCAGAAAATCGTCTATTTCATCGTAACTTAGTCCGAGAACATGCTCGTCTGCTTTTTGTGGAGCATGGCATTCTAAATCGGCAGTGGGTGTTTTTTCAATCAGATCTAATGGTGCTCCAAGTGTTTTGGCTACTAATCTGACCTGCCGTTTGCTCAGCCCAAACAGAGGCGCTAAGTCACAGGCACCATCCCCCCATTTCGTATAAAACCCGGTAATATTTTCGGCAGAATGATCTGTACCCAACACCAATGCGCCAAGTAAACCAGCAATCTCGTATTGAATAACCATCCGTGTCCGGGCTTTAACGTTGCCTTTCGCAAAATCAATGGCAGCGGCATTTGGCATAGTTATTGATGCTTGTAGCAACGAAGATAGGGTCTGTTCATGAACGCCGTCAGAGCCCGGTTTTATATTAACGGCAATATTAATGCTAGGTTTTATGAACTGAAGGGAGGTTTGGGCATGCTCCTCATCTAATTGTATATGGTAGGGTAATCTGACGGCTATAAATTGGTAGGCGGTTGTTTCTTTCTCCTGGTTTAGCTGATCTACGGCGATCTGGGCCAATCGGCCGCAGGTTGTTGAATCAATGCCGCCACTGATACCCAAAACAAGCCTTTTAACCTTGGCTTGCAGGACTTTAGTTTTAATGAAAGCCACTCGTCGTTGAATTTCAAAATCCGGATCTATTTCAGGTAGGACTTTCATTTCACTGATGATTTTTGCGGCATCCATGGATCAAGGCTCGTGTTTAGAAGGTTATTACATACAAAGTAGTTCAAATAAACTGGTGCTTTGTCAGGCCCATTCTACTATGGTGGCATACTGATCATTTCAGAGGCATAGCGGCATTCGGGGTTAACCTACTACTTTCCTTCAGCTTTTCCCATCAAACCAAAAGTGGCGCGATTTAATAATGATCGTTTCACGCCAACTTTGCTGCGTTTGATATTATAACTACCGTCTTTTCCTAGGGCCGGGTAATCAGGATAGTTCATTGCAAGTACCTGGAGGGATTGTTCCGCCAAATCGTTCATCCCCAGTTGAAGGTAGGCTTCTACCATCACGGCTAAGCCGTCTGAAACTGAAGGTGTTTTTGGGAAGTTTTCAACCACATAACGACCGCGATTGGCGGCGGCAATATAAGCCTGACGTTTTAAGTAATAGCGGGCCACATGTATTTCATAGGCGGATAAGAGATTGCGCAGGTAAACCATGCGAGCGCGAGCGTCATCGGCATATTGACTGTTCGGAAATCGGGACAGAAGGATACCGAAATCTGAAATCGATTCTTTAGCTGAACCGGGGTCTCGTTTGGTGCGGTCTGTCGGTAAAAAACGATCAAGAAAGCTTTGATCCTGTGAAAAGGAGGCCAAGCCTCTTAGATAATAAGCGTAATCCAGTTCAGTATGTTGTGGGTGTAGTCGAATGAAACGATCCGCCGCTGCCCGCGCTGCTTCGTAATCAAAAGATTTGTAATGGGCATAAATTAGGTCCAATTGCGCCTGTTCGGCAAATCGCCCAAAAGGGTAACGGGATTCCAGTTCTTCGAGTAACTCCACCGCCTGCGTATAGTTGTTGCCTTTAAGCGCTTTTTTGGCTCCAGTGTAATAGGCCTGTTCGGTTGATTCGGCAGGTTCCTTGGATTCCTTAGAGGCGCAGGCAGTGAGTAAAACGCCGACTAGAATAAGGGCGAATATAGTTTTTATTTGATTGACGGTCATAAGTCGGGAAACACCCAAATATTGTTGATTTTCTTTCGTTAGTGGCCGCCTTGAGATTAGCGTGGCGGTACCTCATAATCCGGTTGACTATTAAAGCATAGGTTGCAGACTAAACAAAGGGTCCAGCACCTTCGCGATAGAATTAACAATACAGCGGATTGAAATGGAAACTATTGTGTTAAAAAGAGAAGTCCCGACGAGCATGTCAGGCATTCGGTTGGATCTAGGAGCAGCTCGCCTATTTCCTGATTTTTCACGTGCCAGGTTACAAAGTTGGATCAAGTCTGGTGAATTAAGAGTGAATGGTGAACAAAAAGCGCCCAAGGTCAAATTACTGGGCGGGGAATTGTTGGAGGTCAGTGCAGTTGTTGAGGAAAACGAAACATGGGAGCCGCAGGCGATTGCCATGGATATTGTCCATGAAGATGAGCATATCCTGGTTATCAATAAGCCAGAGGGATTGGTCGTTCATCCGGCGGCTGGGCATGCTGATGGCACGTTACTAAATGCATTATTACATTATGCTCCTTGTGTTGCTGCATTGCCGCGTGCCGGTATCGTACATCGTTTGGATAAGGATACGACGGGTCTGATGGTCGTTGCTAAATCATTGCGCGCCCATAAGCATCTGGTTGAGCAGCTGCAGGATAGAAGTATGGGGCGTGAATACGAGGCGGTGGTGACAGGTGTAATGACAGGCGGCGGAACCGTTGATGAACCGATTGGGCGACATGGGACCCAGCGCATAAAAATGAGCGTATCCCATAGTGGTAAACCGGCGATTACCCATTATAAAATTATTAAGCGTTTTCGCGATCATACCCACTTGAGACTCAAACTGGAAACGGGTCGTACGCATCAAATACGCGTGCATATGGCGCATCTTCGTTATCCCATTGTTGGTGATCCACTATACGGCGGCCGCCTGCGTCTTCCCAAAGCAGCGCAACCGGAGCTGGTTGAATTGTTGCGTGAGTTTAAACGCCAAGCCCTGCACGCAAAGAAGATGACGTTAATTCACCCGATTTCCGGAACGCTAATGCAATGGGAGTGTGACCTGCCATCAGATATGCAACAGTTGTTGCAACTATTAAAAACTGACACAGAAGCCTTCAACCAAGATGCCTGCTGATTTATCTCATTTTATTGTGCCGGACTGGCCGGCACCAAAATCAGTGCGGGCGCTGGTGACCACGCGTGTGGGTGGGGTCAGTGAGGGGGCTTATTCAAGTTTCAATCTGGCTCTGCATGTAGGGGATGTCGCACAGGCGGTTATTGAAAATAGGGAACGATTACAGCAAATGCTGGGAACGATTTATCCGCCACAATGGCTTGAGCAGGTGCATGGTGTTGAGGCTGTGTGCGCAATTGCTAAGGGCGGGGTGTTGGAAGGAGATGCTGTGTTTACCGAGCAGATTGGTCTGCCCTGTGCGGTATTAACGGCCGATTGCCTGCCTGTCTTCTTTTGCAATCAGAGCGGCAGCCAAGTGGCCGTCGCCCATGCGGGCTGGCGGGGTTTGGCTGGTGGTGTGCTGGAGGCGACGCTAGCAAAATTTAAAGTTGTATTAACAGAGATAATCGTTTGGTTAGGGCCTGCAATTGGCCCTGAATATTTTGAAGTAGGATCAGAGGTGAGAGAACTCTTTATCCGTCATTTGCCGCAAACAGCACAAGCTTTTATTCCAAATAAAGAGCGTTCAGGGCATTGGTTTGCCGATTTGTATCAGTTGGCCCGGTTGCGACTTGAGGCGCTGGGGGTGAGGCAAATTAGCGGAGGTGATTATTGCACTTACCGTGATGCTAAACGCTTTTATTCCTATCGCCGCGATAAAATTACCGGTCGTATGGCAAGCCTGGTCTGGCGAGTCGATAGCTGATATTTGATTTAGATCAATCTAATATAGCCTTGAATCTCTATTCAATCGTCCCAATTTACTAACCATTGATAAACGAATAATTGCTTTAAATGGAAGGCATTTATTGGGTTACTGACTATTAAAGGGGTCTTCAGTGCGTATAGATAAATTTACCACTCAGTTACAAAAGGCGCTGTCCGATGCGCAATCTTTAGCGGTAGGTCGCGATCATAATTTTATAGAACCAACACATCTGATGTTGGCGATGCTGGATCAGCAGGGAGGTTCTATAAAGCCACTGTTAATGCAGGCGGGCTGTAATGTGGTTCAGTTAAATGAGTCGTTGAAAAATGTACTGAACCGAATGGCCAAAATACAGGGACATCAGGGCGATGTGAATATGTCCAATGAGCTGGTGCGGTTGCTCAATGTGACCGACAAGCTGGCCCAGCAGCGTAGTGATCAATATATTTCCAGCGAATTGGTATTGTTAGCAGCTTTTGAAGTGAAAGGTGAGCTGCAACGGTTATTGCAACAGGCGGGCGCCAATCAATCGCAAGTAGAGCAGGTGATTGAGCGTGTGCGTGGAGGTGAAAAAGTGAATGACCCAAATGCGGAAGAAAACCGGCAAGCATTAGATCGTTATACCATTGACCTCACCGCTAAAGCCGAAAAAGGTGAGCTGGATCCAGTGATCGGTCGTGATGAAGAAATTCGTCGTACTATTCAGGTATTGCAAAGACGGACCAAAAATAACCCGGTGTTGATTGGAGAGCCCGGTGTCGGCAAAACGGCGATTGT
>JAIPFG010000239.1 GCA_021736745.1 Pseudomonadales bacterium | reverse complement strand
ATGGCACTATTGTTTTTATTGGCGCGACCACTGAAAACCCCTCGTTTGAGCTTAACAATGCCCTACTTTCTCGCGTACGGGTTTATGTGTTGCGCGCCTTGGTTGAAGAGGATTTGCTTGGTTTAATCGAGCGTGCTTTAACTGATAGCCAAAATGGCTATGGTAATGATCGAATCATTATTAGCCTGCCAATGAAACAGAAGATTGCTCAGGCTGCTGATGGAGATGCCCGTCGGGCGTTAAATATATTAGAAATTGCCATCGATCTGGGTGAACATCAAGCCGACAAGATTCTTGTTTCAGAAGCGGCTCTTAATGAAGTTCTGCAGGAAAGTACGCGTCGATTCGACAAAGGGGGCGATTTATTTTATGAGCAGATTTCGGCTTTGCATAAGTCAGTCAGAGGGTCAGCACCGGATGCGGCTATCTATTGGCTAATGCGGATGCTCGATGGAGGATGCGACCCTTTGTATATTGCCAGGCGAGTGGTGCGCATGGCGAGCGAGGATATTGGCAATGCTGATCCTCGTGCTTTGGAAATTGCCCTTAACGCATGGCATGCCTATGAACGTCTGGGCAGCCCGGAAGGTGAATTGGCGATAGCTCAGGCGGTGTTATACCTGGCCTGTTCTGCAAAAAGTAATGCGGTGTATCAGGCCGTTAATGCGGTAAAAGCTGATATTAAAAATAATCCCAGCCATGAGGTGCCGATGCATCTTCGAAATGCGCCTACCCAATTGATGAAAGACATGGAATATGGCGCAGATTATCGTTATGCTCATGACGAAACTGAAGGCTTTTCGGCTGGCGAAAACTATCTACCGGAAGCGCTGAAAAACCAGCGTTACTATTATCCGGTAGAGCGTGGATTGGAAGCTAAAATCAAGGAAAAACTTGAGCGCCTGGAAGAGCTAAATAAAAATGCAGCGAACAAACGTTATCATAAAGAAAGATAAGATATGACCAAGATATTAGCAATTGCCGTAGGTGGTGCACTGGGGGCTTTATCACGTTATTGGGTGGTCGGTGTTATTAGTAGTCTGTTTGAACGAAGCTTCCCATTTGGCACCCTAGTGGTTAATATTCTTGGCTCACTGTTGATCGGCATTCTCTATGTATTAATCATCGAAAAACTGGATGTCGCCGCTGAATGGCATGCCATTTTGATGGTGGGTTTTATCGGCGCATTTACCACTTTTTCCACTTTTTCCTTAGAAACCTTAATGCTGTTACAAGAAGGTCGTGTTACAGCCGCGCTCACTTATATCTTTTCAAGTGTCGGGGTGTGTCTGTTAGCGGTTGCTTTAGGGATGTGGAGCACGAAACAACTTTTTTAAAATTTAGAGGAGTATCTTTACTCAATGTTAGACCCCAAACTTGTTCGCCAAAATCCTCAGGAAATAGCTGATAAATTATTAAAAAAGGGCTATCGATTGGATGTGGGGCAATTAAATGCACTAGAAGCGCAACGCAAACAGGTCCAGGTAGAAACCGAGCAACTGCAAAGCGAACGCAATTCACGCTCCAAAAATATCGGTAAAGCCAAGGCAGCGGGAGAGGATATTGCTCCCTTGCTTGCTGAAGTGAATCAGATGGGCGATCAACTGGAGCAGGCTAAGACAAAGTTGCTGGATATTCAGTTGAGGCTGGAAGCCATTCTGATGGATGTGCCTAACCTGCCTGATGACTCCGTTCCTGAAGGTGCCTCTGATGAGGATAATCTGGTTGAACGTCTGTGGGGGGAACCGACTCAATTTGACTTTGCGCCGAAGGACCATGTGGATCTTTCGACGGCTTTAGGTGGCGTTAATTTTCATGTGGCGACCAAAATTACAGGCTCTCGTTTTGTCACCATACAGGGAGCCATGGCGAGGATGCATCGCGCCTTGATTCAATTGATGTTAGACACGCATACCCAGGAACATGGGTATCAGGAAGTCTATGTGCCCTACATCGTCAATGCGGATAGTTTGCGTGGTACCGGCCAGCTGCCAAAGTTCGAAGAGGATTTGTTTAAAGTCAGTGATGAGCAGGATTGGTATTTGATCCCTACCGCCGAGGTGCCGGTCACTAATATGGTACGGGGTGAAATACTTGAAGCGAATCAGTTACCGATGAAATTTGTCGCGCACACCCCCTGTTTCCGCAGTGAAGCCGGGAGTTACGGCAGAGATACCCGAGGCATGATTCGCCAGCACCAGTTTGAAAAAGTAGAGCTGGTACAGATGGTAAAGCCGAATGAATCTGCAGCGGCGTTGGAAACATTGACTCGAAACGCTGAAACAATCCTGCAAAGGCTTAAGTTACCTTACCGGGTCGTGACGCTTTGTGGTGGAGATTTAGGTTTTTCTGCGACCAAAACCTATGACTTGGAGGTGTGGTTGCCTGGGCAGCAAAAGTATCGTGAGATTTCATCCTGCAGTAACTTTCTGGATTTTCAGGCGCGGCGTATGCAAGCACGTTGGCGGAATCCAGAAACGGGCAAACCCGAATTATTGCATACAATCAATGGTTCAGGCCTGGCCGTCGGCAGAACCCTCGTAGCGGTGATTGAAAACTACCAACAGGCGGACGGTAGTATTCTCGTTCCGGACGCATTACAACCCTATATGGCCGGGCTGAAGGTGATTGCTGTGTAAGTTGTTAGGGTTAATAGATTGTTTGTAGAAAAGCGCTAAATACAATTAGTTGGCTTTGGCAGGCCTGCTATTTTGCAGGCTTTTCGCATAGGGGTTTCTGGAAAAAGACGCATTAAATAAAGACTACGGCCCTTATCAGCCCCTAATTTTTCAGCCATTATTTTAATAAAAACACGCGTCACCGGTGTATGCTGGTATTCCCTGTGGACCTCTCGCAAGAGCCAGATAACTTCCCAGTGAGCTGCGGTGAGTTCAATTTTTTCATCTCTTGCGATGGTTACGGCGGCATCTTCAGACCAATCACTGAGCCGTTTAAGGTAACCTTCTTTATCGGTTAGAGCTTGTATCGGTAACATCGGATAGCAGCCGTGATATCAATACCAGCTTTGCACAGTGTCATATTGTTCGACTAGAGCAACAAAACCGGAATAGTCCACGAGGGTTATCTGTGGTGAAAGCTTTTCGAGCAAGCCTCTCGCTTTAATGTCGGGCGCTAAAGCATATACCTTATGCTGGAGTAATGCTTCTAAATCTGGTCCGGGTAGGGCGGCGTAGACACCATCTTCAATCAACAGGATTGCACTATCCTTGGCCGCAACGCGTAAACACGTCTTGAGGGCAGGGTTTTGTGGAGATTTGTTGATGGTGTGTAAGATCATATAAAAACTAAAAGTTAAGAATTACATGTTGTCGGGTTAAGAGCTGAGAAATTTCCTGGGCATTGACACGCTGGGCCGGAATCACCAAATCTTCTTCGCTCAAACCCCTTTCATTGAGTGATATCTCGTCAACGTAAATATGCCTGACCTCATACATCTCTAACATCGGTAATGTTTGAGAACAGTTTTTATGTTGAATTTCCGAGGGGTCCTGGCTGCGCACTAATTGAAATACACCATCGTCCATGAACAGCAGGCTGGTTTTTTGGTTGAAAACGGCGGACATGAGTGCCACATCCAATGCTTCTTTGGCGAAATTAGAAGCATAAGGTGCGTGACGGTTTAATACCAAAAATGATTTAGTCTCACTCATTGCTCTTCCTAACAGCCAAAAGTAATCAGACGGTCAGACTCAATACCGGCGTCAATCAGTTGACCAAGCCCTGACAGGTTGAATCCGTCGGCAAGGTTATTAGCATCTTTTTCGTAGCGATCCGCTTCAGATTTGTCTAGTACGCCACGTCTAAGTGCTGCGGCGATACAGACAACCGCATCAATGTTATGGGCTTTAATCAGTTCGCTCCAGCGCGCTGGGATATTCTGTTCATCCTGTGGCGGTGTTGCCAGGCGCGATGCATTTTGCACCCCATCCATATAAAAAAACAGACGATAAATATCGTGCCCTGAAGCGAGAGCGGCTTTGGCGAAATAATAAGCTGTATCTGGTGCCTGTGAAGAACAAGGTGCACCGTAAATTGCGAGAGAGAATTTCATGACGTTAGTGTAGCTAAAAAAAAGCCCCGTGACGATTGCCGACGGGGCTTGTTTGTTCGTTGGAGAGTTTAGTCGTCACCGCCCAGAGCGCCCATAATATGGAGCAGGCTGACGAATAGATTGTAAATATCCAGGTACAGAGCAACTGTCGCCATAATGTAGTTACGCTCACCACCGTTCACGATCCGGCTGGTATCAAACAGAATAAATCCAGACATAACCATTGCTATGACCGCACTGAGTGCTAAATGTGCCCCGGCGATATGAACGCCGAACATTCCCGCAACCATTAAGGCAAGCATGGCGACAATGGCAATTATTAAGCCGGTCATGAGGAACCCACCCAGGAAAGAAAAATCCTTACGGGTCGTTAGTACATAGCCTGAAAGTCCAAAGAAAACCACTGCCGTGGTGCCTAAGGCCTGCATAATGAGCATGCCACCATTAGCCATCTTTAAGTAATGATTAAGGGTCGGTCCTAAAGCGGCGCCCAAAAGAGCCGTAAACGCTAAAACAACAAGCAAGCCCTTTTCAGAGTGGGCTGTCCGGGGTAACACGAACCAAACCAGGCCGATGGCGACGAGATTCATTATCATGGCCGCACCGTAGCCAAGGTTGATCGCCATTGATAAACCTGCGGTGGCTGCGCTTAACATTAGAGTGACGGCAAGTAGCGCATAAGTATTTCTCAGCACCTTATTGATTTCAACGCTGGATTCTTGAGACGCTGAAATACTATAGGGTTTAATCGGCATAATGTGTTACTCCATGTTTCTATAAATTCAAGTTACTAAGATGTTAAAACTTAGAGAGAGTTCAAAAATTGAATCTCAAAATTACTCTGTAGCGATCATACTGACAATCAGTGCAAAATCAAGAAAATGCGAAGACTAAAATTATAATCCTGAAAACTTTGCGGCGAGTAACCATCTAATGCACTAAAATCCCGTATTCGGGATTGACACTTTTATTCGATAGGGTAATATGCTGGCCTCTCTGGTGGGCTGGCTGAGTGGTCGAAAGCGGCGGTCTTGAAAACCGTTGAGGGGCAACCCTCCCGGGGTTCGAATCCCTGGCCCACCGCCATACACCCAACAAATTTCCCTCATCCCTTGAGGGAAATTT
>JAIPFG010000003.1 GCA_021736745.1 Pseudomonadales bacterium | reverse complement strand
TTTGGATCATCAGCGAGCCAAAGGTATTTTGGGTAATAAGTTAGCGACCAACTCAAGCGATGTGAAAGGGGTTATCATTTGGGGTAATCACTCGGCAACTCAATACCCTGATCTTCATCATGCTTCAATCCATGGCAAGGCGGTACTCGAAACAGTCGATGAAGCTTGGTATAGGGAGCAATTTATCTCTTTGGTGCAGCAGCGTGGTGCCGCCATTATCAATGCGCGGGGAGCTTCAAGCTCAGCCTCTGCAGCCCAGGCAGCGATTGACCATATGCGCAGTTGGGCTTTGGGGACCGGGGACGACTGGGTTAGCATGGCTATCCCAAGTGATGGTAGTTATGGTGTTGAAACAGGCATCATTTATTCTTTCCCGGTACGTTGTAACTATGGTCGTTATGAAATTGTTCAGGGGTTGGAAGTCAATGAATACTCCCGTGAAAAAATGAAGGCGACTGAAAAAGAATTGCTTGAAGAACGCGCCGCCATTAATGATTTGTTGCCTGCAGAAACGGCAGCACGGATGGCGGATCCCTTTGGGCGTGCTGATGCAACGAATGATTTAGACGCTGAGTGCTTGCGCCTTAATAATCCGGTCGTACAAACTGACCGTATTTGTTAGAATACTCAGTCAGTCAATTTATCGATTAATAAGGCGCGTATTTACGCGCCTTATTTCATGTGGCCTTTGGTAGGGGTCACCACTGAAGTAAGGAAATATTATGCCTGTTATTACACTTCCCGATGGTTCGCAACGAATTTTTGATCATCCAGTCTCTGTTTACGAGGTGGCGGCTAACATTGGTCCGGGTCTCGCTAAAGCAACTTTGGGGGGAGCGGTTAACGGTGTACCGATGGATGCCCATGATCTGATCCATGGTGATGCCAATCTGATAATTTATACGGCTAAAGATTCGGAAGGACTAGAAATTATCCGGCACTCCTGTGCGCACTTGCTGGGGCATGCCATCAAGCAACTGTGGCCAGACACCAAAATGGCGATTGGCCCAGTGATCGAAAATGGGTTTTACTACGATATCGACCTGGAAAAGCGCATAACCGATGAGGATATAATTCTTTTAGAAGAGCGCATGAAGTCGTTGGCGCAAACCCATTATGACGTGATTAAGAAAAAGGTAACTTGGCAGGAAGCCTATGATGCTTTTGCTGAGCGAAATGAATCCTATAAGCTGGAAATTCTGGAACGGGATATCAGCAAAGAGGATTCTCCGGGCCTTTATTATCATCAAGAATATATTGATATGTGTCGCGGGCCGCATGTGCCGAACATGCGATTCTGTGAACACTTCAAGTTGATGCGTGTTTCCGGCGCCTATTGGCGAGGCGACTCGTCCAATCAGATGCTGCAGCGTATTTATGGCACGGCATGGCCGGATAAGCGGCAGCTCAAAGAATACCTGAACTTTTTAGCGGAAGCGGAAAAGCGAGATCACCGCAAACTGGCAAAGAAGATGGACTTGTTTCATCTTCAGGAAGAAGCCCCTGGAATGGCGTTTTGGCATCCTAAAGGTTGGGCAATTTATCAGGCGGTTGAGCAATACATGCGCAAGATACAGCAGGATAATGGTTACCACGAAATTAGAACGCCGCAGTTAGTGGATTATTCACTTTGGGAAAAGTCCGGGCATGCGGATAAGTTTGGTGATGAGATGTTTTCTTCTCATTCCGAGAACCGTAATTACGCGGTTAAACCGATGAACTGTCCTTGTCATGTGCAGGTGTTTAACCAAGGCTTGCGCAGTTACCGGGATTTGCCTTTGCGGCTGGCTGAGTTTGGCTCCTGTCATAGAAATGAACCCTCAGGAACATTACAAGGCTTAATGAGGGTGCGAGGCTTTACCCAGGATGATGCACATATATTCTGCACCGAAGATCAGATTCAGCAAGAAGTGGCTACCTTTATAGAGCTGCTATATAGCGTGTATCGTGATTTTGGTTTTAACGAGGTATTAATCAAGCTTTCCACCCGGCCTGAAAAAAGGGTGGGTGCCGACGAGGTTTGGGATAAAGCAGAGCATGCTCTTGAACTGGCGCTCAATAACAAAGGAATAGATTGGGATCTGCAGCCCGGTGAAGGGGCATTTTATGGACCGAAGATAGAGTTTTCCTTAAAAGATTGCCTTGGTCGGGTTTGGCAGTGCGGCACAATTCAAGTCGACTTTTCAATGCCGGGAAGGTTGGATGCGCAATATGTTGCGGAAGATGGCAGTCGGCAAATTCCAGTTATGTTACACCGGGCAATTCTTGGGTCTTTTGAGCGATTTATCGGCATATTAATCGAAAACTATGCGGGTTCGATGCCTGTCTGGCTCGCACCGCAACAGGCTGTGATCATGAATATTACTGATAAACAGTCCGAATATTGTGAAAAAATTGAAAAAACCTTGAGAAATAAAGGATTTAGGGTCATTTCGGACTTGAGAAACGAGAAGATCGGCTTTAAAATTCGCGAGCACACGATTCAGCGTGTTCCCTATTTGTTGGTAGTAGGAAACCAAGAACTGGAATCCGGTACGCTTGCGGTGCGATCCCGCTCAGGTGAAGATCTGGGAATAATGGATTTAGATGCCTTCTGCGAACGGTTGACGACGGATATTGAGCGTCGTGGCCGGGTCGCTTAAGGCTATATTGTTAATTTTTTTAGGAGTACTGCTTCATTAATATGAAAAGCCGAAAACATAAAGCCGCCATTAACGAAGAGATTGAAGCTTCAACTGTCAGGTTGGTGCTAGAAGACGGGGAACAGGGTGGGATCGTCTCTCTTGAGGAAGCATTAGCGGCAGCAAAAGCGGCAAATTTGGATTTGGTTGAAATAGCGGCGGATGCGGAGCCTCCCGTTTGTAAAGTGATGGATTACGGGAAAAAGCTATTCGACGAGAAGAAGCAGCAAGCGGCTAACCGTAAGAAACAACGGCAGACGCAGGTGAAAGAAATCAAGTTTCGACCAGGGACGGAAGAAGGAGATTATCAGGTAAAACTACGCAACCTGATACGTTTCCTAGAAAACGGGGACAAGGCCAAGGTAACCTGTCGGTTTCGTGGCCGGGAAATGGCCCATCAGGAAATCGGGATGAACCTAATGAAAAGGGTGGCGGAAGACTTGCTCGAATACGGCACGGTCGAATTGCAACCCAAACCAGAAGGTCGTCAGATAACGATGGTGCTCACCCCAACTAAGAAGAGACGCTAAATGGCGTTTCATATTTTAACCTAAAGTGAAAATGCGAGTTAAATAAGATGTCTAAAATCAAAACGAACAGAGGTGCGGCCAAGCGCTTTAAGAAAACGGCGAATGGTTTCAAGCACAAACAGTCCTTCAGAAGTCACATTCTGACGAAAAAGAGTACTAAGCGTAAGCGTCAATTACGTCCAACGCTGCAAGTTCATGGTGCAGATGTCGGTCTCATTAAGCGCATGCTGCCTAATACTTAATTTTTTGCAATCAGAATTCTGAGAGGACTAAACAATGCCACGTGTTAAAAGAGGTGTGACGGCACACAAGCGTCACAAGAAAATATTAAAGCAGGCGAAAGGTTATTACGGTGCCCGTAGCCGTATTTACCGAGTTGCCAAACAGGCTGTTATTAAAGCAGGGCAATATGCCTACCGGGATCGCCGTCAGCGTAAGCGTCAGTTTCGTGCGCTCTGGATTACCCGTATTAATGCTGCCGCCAGAGATAATGGCTTGTCATATAGCCGCCTGATTGCCGGTTTGAAGAAAGCATCAATCGAAATTGATCGTCGGGTGCTGGCTGACTTGGCTGTCTATGAAAAAGAGGCTTTTAGCGCTATTGCGGAAAAAGCAAAAGCCGCTCTGGCCGCCTAGTTGAGTAATCATCATTATTAGTCTAAGCCGGAAAGTCACTCTAAACTGGGTGAAGGTGTAGGTACCACTTTGGTTGAGTTGGTTTAGGCAATAATATTGTTCGGCCGAATATCCTATTGGATAAATCAGCCGAACCTACAGTGTGCTTAGTAGGGGGAAGAGCGATTGCTCTTCCCCCTATTTTTTCGGAGAAAGTGAATGGAAAACCTGGAATCCCTGGTTGCGCAAGCCAAATCGGCAATTGACGCCGCCGCTGACGCACAAGCATTGGATCAGGTGAGAGTGCAGTACCTGGGAAAGAAAGGCGAGCTAACACAGTTGCTGAAGGGCCTGGGTCATCTGTCAGCCGCAGAACGGCCACAAGCGGGTGCGGCAATCAACGAAGCCAAGCAGGAACTGCAAGCCGTAATTAATCAGCGCAAAAATGGGCTGAACGATCAATTGCTCAATCAACGTCTTGCGGCTGAAACCATCGATGTTACCTTGCCGGGAAGAGGGCAACAGTCGGGAAATCTGCATCCAGTGACCAAGACGTTGGATCGAATAGAAGCCTTTTTTTCGCATTTAGGTTATGAGGTTGCGCAAGGGCCGGAGATCGAAGACGATTACCATAATTTTGAGGCGCTGAATATTCCCTCGCATCATCCGGCCAGGGCTATGCATGACACCTTTTATTTTGATGCGCATACTCTGTTGCGAACCCATACCTCCCCGGTACAAATTCGAGTGATGGAAAACGGTGAACCTCCCTTTGGTATTATTTGTCCCGGTCGGGTTTATCGCTGCGATTCCGACCTGACACACACGCCCATGTTTCATCAGGTAGAGGGGTTGTTGGTGGATGAAGGGGTGAGTTTTGCCGATCTTAAGGGAACGGTTGCTGAATTTTTAAAGGTCTTTTTTGAAAAAGAGTTGGCCGTAAGGTTTCGACCTTCTTACTTTCCTTTTACAGAGCCATCCGCAGAAGTTGATATCGAATGTGTTATTTGTGGCGGTGAAGGCTGTCGTGTCTGTAGTCATACGGGTTGGATTGAAATTATGGGTTGTGGCATGGTGCACCCCAACGTTTTTACCTCGGCGGGTATTGATGCTGAAAAATATACCGGTTTTGCTTTTGGTATGGGGGCAGAAAGGTTGGCGATGCTGCGTTATGGTGTCAATGATTTACGCCTGTTTTTTGAAAATGATTTACGCTTTTTATCACAATTTAATTAAGTTTGAATTGACGATCATTCAGACAGGTCCGGCTTTTGCTGGAAAATATTTGAACATTGTTGATGCAAGTATGGCTTGTGTTGATCAATAAGATTAGGTTAATCAATGAAATTCAGTGAAAAGTGGATAAGGGAGTGGGTTAATCCCGATATCGATAGTCAGCAGCTAGTCGCACAATTGACGATGGCTGGCCTTGAGGTAGATGGTATTGAACCGGTTGCGGGTAAGTTTGAAGGTGTAGTTGTGGCCGAAGTCGTGACTAAAGAAGCGCATCCCAATGCGGATAAATTGAGCGTTTGTCGTATCTCCACTGGACAGCAGGAGTATCAGGTGGTTTGTGGCGCGCCTAATGTGCGTGCCGGAATAAAAGTTGTTTTGGCGGAAGTTGGCGCTATATTGCCTGGAAATTTTAAGATTAAAAAAGCGAAATTGCGTGGGGTGGAATCGCACGGGATGCTTTGTTCAGAAAAAGAGCTGGAGTTAAGTGATAACCATGATGGCATCATCGAGCTGGCTGACGAAGCGCCGGTTGGTCAGGATATTCGAACTTATCTCGGCTTGAATGACAATTGTATTGATATTGATCTCACGCCTAACCGTGGCGACTGTTTATCCATTACCGGGTTAGCGCGTGAACTGGGTGTGCTGAACAAGTTGCCGGTTACTTCTGTAGAGATTCAATCGGTTGCGGCAAGTATTGATGACGGTTTCCCGGTGGTGGTGGATGCCCCGGAGGGATGTCCTCGTTATGTCGGTCGAGTAATTCGTCATATCAATGCCAATGCCACTACGCCGCTTTGGATGCAGGAGCGTTTACGTCGCGGTGGGTTACGAAGTATTGATCCAGTAGTGGATGTGACCAACTATGTCATGTTGGAACTGGGTCAACCAATGCATGCTTTTGATCTTGAACAACTGCAAAAGGGTATTCGGGTAAGAATGGCCAAGCCAGGCGAAAAGCTCACATTGCTTGATGGCCAGGAAGTGGCATTAAACGATGAAACTTTGTTAATTACTGATGATTCCGGGCCGTTAGCGATGGCCGGTATTATGGGCGGCGTTAACAGTGGGATATCAGAAAATACACAGCATATATTCCTTGAAAGCGCTTTTTTTTCGCCCCTGGCAATTGCGGGCAAGGCGCGAAGTTATGGTTTGCATACCGACTCTTCACATCGATTTGAGCGAGGTGTTGATTATCGGTTACAGTCGGTGGCTCTTGAGCGTGCAACGCAATTATTGTTACAGATAGTAGGGGGTGAGCCTGGGCCGGTTACTGAAGTCTGCTCGGAAGCGCATCTTCCGGCTGCTGAGGTCATTGAATTACGAAAGCATCGTATATCCGGGTTGCTCAGTTTGACGCTTCCTGATCATGAGATAGAAGGAATTTTAATACGGCTAGGAATGCAGATTGAGACAAAAAATGGTGAAGGCTGGCGCGTGATCGTTCCTTCCTACCGTTTCGATCTGTCCATCGAAGCTGATCTGATTGAGGAAATCGCACGGGTATACGGGTACGACCATATTCCGGTTAAGCTGCCGCAAGTTTCCCTGAAATCCAGACCAAGAAGTGAAGCCGTCATTAGCCTGAGTCAAATTCGCAGTATGTTGTTGGCTCGTGGCTATTATGAAGCCATTACCTACAGTTTTGTGGACCCTAAATTACAGGCTTACTTTGATACCAGTAATCAAGGGATTACGCTGGCAAACCCAATCTCCTCTGACATGGCAGTGATGCGAACGTCGCTTTGGCCGGGGTTGATTCAGGCACTGCAATATAACCAAAATCGTCAACAGGAGCGTATCTGCTTATTCGAGTCGGGGTTGGTATTTAATAAAACCGAAAGTGGAATCGAGCAAGTCGCAAAGTTGGGAGGAGTTATTGTCGGTGGTAGAGCACCCGAAAGTTGGGCAAATGCGCGCGCGCAAAGTGACTTTTATGATGCCAAGGGTGATGTGGAGACAATTTTAGCTTTGGGTGGGAATAGCGATTCGTATGAATTTATTCCCGCCGAAAATCATGCGCTGCATCCCGGTCAAAGTGCGCTAATTATGCGTAACCGTAAAACCGTAGGGGCGATAGGAGCATTACACCCCTCGATTGAGCAGGCATTGAGTATCAAGGGTCCAGTATACTTATTTGAAATGGATCTAGGTATGATTGAACAGGGCGTCGTCGCTTATTTTGAGCCGCTATCTAAATTTCCTGAAGTTCGCCGAGACTTGTCTATAATTGTAGATAATTCAATTCACCTATCGGCGGTTGATAAACAAGTAAGACAGGATGCGGGGGAGTCATTAGTGGATCTGACATTATTTGACCTTTATCAAGGCAAGGGAATTGATCCAGATCGAAAAAGCCTTACTTTAGGCTTGACGTGGCAGCACAGATCGCGCACTCTTACGGATGACGAAATTTCTCGGCTCGTTGATAGCATTATCAACAACTTAGAAAAACAATTTAATGCAGAATTGAGGGGCTAGTCATGGGTGCTCTTACCAAAGCCGCAATGGCGGAAAAGCTTTTTGATGAATTGGGTCTTAACAAGCGTGAAGCGAAAGAAATTGTTGAGATGTTTTTTGGTGAAATCAGTCAGTGCTTAATTAATAACGAACAGGTAAAGTTATCCGGTTTCGGTAATTTCGACCTGCGTGACAAGAAAGAGCGTCCTGGACGAAACCCAAAAACGGGTGAGGATATTCCAATCTCGGCTCGGCGTGTGGTTACCTTTAGACCCGGTCAGAAATTAAGAGCAAAAGTGGAAGATTATGCTGGAACCAAGTCATAACGACGAGTTACCACCGATTCCCGGAAAGCGTTATTTTACTATCGGTGAAGTCAGCGAACTCTGCAGTGTCAAACCGCATGTATTACGCTATTGGGAACAGGAATTCCCACAGCTGAAACCCGTGAAACGTCGCGGAAACCGGCGTTACTATCAACGCCAGGATGTGCTGGTTATCCGCCAAATACGTAGCCTGCTTTATGATCAGGGTTTTACCATTGGCGGCGCGAGACTCCGTTTGACCAGTGAAGATAGCAAGGATGACACTAATCAGACGCAACAGATGATTCGGCAAATGATCAGCGAGCTAGAGGATGTGCTCAGTGCTTTGAAGTCCTGATAGCAGCAAGCTTGCAGTCCCTTCCAATTTTTATTCTTTAACCTAATCGTCATTTCGGAATGCGCCTTTGAATATAACGGTGCTTTAAGTCAATACTCATACCACTTCCTTGAAAAACATGAGTAGATAACCACCCCGATTATTCCAAAGCATCACATCTTAGGTTATCATGGCGCCCGCCTTTGGGCGCAGATATATATTCGGGGCGTAGCGCAGTCTGGTAGCGCACTACACTGGGGGTGTAGTGGTCACAGGTTCAAATCCTGTCGTCCCGACCAACTCTTTTAAATACAATACCTTTAGATTTTCTGGTATTGCAATGCTTCAAAATCAATGTAACTTGCCAATCATTATCCGTTAAAGTTATTTCCATTTGTACATTCTTATCTTGGATAATTGTTATGGCGAGGCATAGTCCCAATTTTCAATGTTAGTGTGGTTATGTAGTCCAATTGACGTTTAATACGCTTGTGATGGATAATCCCATCCCTTTCTAATGCATTTTTGCTTATATTTGTTGGGCATCACGGCAAGGATTTGATTGTTAGTGGCCTTGATTACTAGGGCAAACAAATGTCCAAACATATAGTGATATCTTTGAGCCGAAAATAACGATGAATAATGTTGAAATGTTATCCGTAGTCGACTGGTTGCTTGAAAAAGGAGTAGTTAAGACCTCAGATATTGAGCAGGCAGAGGCGTTTCATAAAAAGTATGGCGGTAGAATAGAAGATATTCTGCTAAGTCAAGGAGCCTGTGCAGAAGATGATGTGCTTTCAGCAAAAGCTAATATATTTGATCTGCCTAGATTAAATAAATGGTTGGAGTTAAAAGGAGAGTCATCAGTTAATGAGGTATCTGATACCTATGGTTTAAATACGCGTTGGTGGATTGAGCAGGCTGCATTTCCTCTTGGTGAGTTGGAGGGAGCTATTTGGGTTGCCTTAAAAGATGTGCAAGATGAATTTGTAGCCAGTGTTTTAATAAAAAAAACAGGAAAACAAGTTCAGTTGGTAATTGTAGGGGGACATGAGTTACGGCAATTACAAGGGGTTTTCGAAGAAAGTGATCCTTCAGTGCTTCAGAAGAATGATCCTGAGTCGCTAAGAGACTTAGCTACTGGCGCACCTATAATACATTTTGTTAACGATATCATTCAGCGAGCGATAGACGCTAAAGGATCAGATATTCATTTTGAATCATATCGGGGAATCTTTCGCGTCAGAGTGAGAGTCGATGGTGTACTCCACGAAATAGACCGCCCTGGGATTAAACTTCAATCGGCCATTATTTCACGATTAAAGCTAATGGCTAATTTAGATATTTCTGAAAAACGCCTTCCTCAAGATGGTAGCATTCGTACGCGAGTCTCTGGTAAAGATCTTGATATTCGTGTTGCGACAACTCCTGGTGTTGCCGGAGAGAGTGTGGTGCTGCGATTGCTGGACAGGATTGATGGGGTGTCAAATTTAGCCGATTTGAATTTGTTTGATGACCAGATGAAGACTGCAAAGAAATTACTTTCAGCGACTAGCGGAATAGTTTTAGTTACGGGACCCACTGGAAGCGGTAAAACCACATCACTTTACGCGTTTTTAAATCATCTTGCTGGTGAGGATAGAAAAATTATTACGGTTGAAGATCCTGTCGAATATCAAACTGCCGGAATTACTCAGATACAGGTGCATTCTGAAATTGGTTTAAGTTTTGCCTCAATTCTACGATCCGTGTTAAGACAAGATCCTGATATTATCCTAATTGGAGAAATTAGAGACCGTGAAACTGCTGAGATTGCTGTCCAGGCAGCGCTTACAGGCCACTTGGTACTCACGACACTTCACACAAACGATGCGCCCAGTAGTTTTGTTCGGCTTATGGATATGGGCGTTGAGAACTATTTGCTAGCGACTTCGGTTATAGGTGTACTTGCGCAACGTTTGGTGCGACGTAATTGCCCACACTGCCAAGGTAAGGATGAGAATGCTGAGATAAGTGCTAAATCATTAGGGTTTGAAAAAGTTCGAGAGCGTTGGCCGGAGTTAACAGCCAATCCTGAGTTTACCCAAGGTAATGGTTGTGAATACTGTCTTGGAACTGGCTTTAGGGGCAGGCGTTCAATATTTGAAATGTTCGAAGTGAATGATGATATTAGACATGTTATTTCCACAGAGCCTGAAAAATTAGGACAATTGTTGGAGCGACAGAAAATGCGTCGTCTGCGAGAAGACGGCTTATTACGTGCTGCCAAGGGAGAAACAACAGTGGCTGAGGTAATTAGGGTAGCGGGATGAAACATTTCCACTATACCGGTTATCAGGAGCAGGGTGCCCAAATTCAGGGTTGGTTAATGGCGTTTGACCGAGAAGATGCTCTGAAGCAGCTAAGATCAAGAGGCATTAACCCTTTTACTATTCAGCCAGGACCTGGTTATATTCCGTTGCGTGTTCCTGTAGATGAGTTACTTGTTTCTTTACGAGAGCTGGCAAGCCTTAGACGCAGCGGTATGGCGATCGACCAAGCGGTTCAGGCGGTTATTGAGACTGCTGAAAGTAAATCCCTTATACAAGCTTGGACTCAGATTGCACAGATGCTAGGTTCTGGTATGGCGCTGTCGGATGCTTTCGGTGCGGTTCCAGACGCTTTCCCTAGGTATGCTGTGCCCCTTGTTAGGCTGGGTGAGGCCAATGGGGAGTTGGCGGAAGCTGTTACTATTATTGCTGACCGACTAGATGAAGAACTAAAGCTTAAAGGCGAGGTGCGTTCTGCATTAGTTTATCCAGCATTTCTTATGCTGGTTAGTGTCGCTGTGGTTTTGTTTCTATTTACAGTAGTGGTACCTAAGTTTGGTGCGATGGTTACTGATAGCATCGACGGAGCCAATAGTTCGATGCTTTTTTTGTTGGCGATTTCCGCTTTTTTGCGTGATTATGCTTGGGTTTGGTTTGGGGGTTTCGCGCTATTAGTTTTAGCGATATATCATTTTTGGCGTTCAGGCAAAATTCAAGCACTTATGTGGAGTTGCTTAAGGTTGTTCCCGGGCGTCAAGAGCGTGATGGGCGCATGGGAAGTCGTTCAGTTTTGTAGTAGCATGGCGCGCTTACTTACTGGTGGTGTTGCCGTTCTCGATGCGGTGAATTTATCGGGAGAGGCATTGGGGCGAGATGAAATTCGTAGCTCCTTAACTCGCACTGTAGACAGTGTGCGGAGGGGGGAAACTTTGGGTAATGCGCTTTCTGACGAGAAAGTTTTTCCTAAGCTTGTGATACAAATGATTAGTATTGGGGAAAAATCCGCCCATTTGGCCGGTACTATGAATGAAATTTCAGTGCTCTATGAAAGGCGAATGAGAGAAAGCATTCGCCGCGCACTTTCACTGTTGGAGCCAATTGTGATTGCGACAATGGGAATTATTGTTGGTGGTATCATAACCAGTCTTTTGTCGGCAATAATTGCGATGAACGATATTCCAATTTAGATTTGAGCTAATTAAATAGATGGATATGAAAAAAAAATATTGTCAAGCGTTTACTTTGATGGAAATGCTAGTAGTTTTGGTGCTAATGACCTTACTAGCAGGGCTAGTTGGTCCAAAGCTATTCCAAAAAGTGGGCTCATCGAAAATAAAAGTGGCAAAAACACAGATAGAATTAATTTCGTCTGGATTGGATACTTATCGGCTTGATGTAGGTTCCTATCCAACAACGGACCAAGGATTAGCTGCCTTGAGAAAGGCTCCTGAAGGGGTGAAAAATTGGGATGGACCTTATTTGTCAAAAAATATACCAGTAGATCCATGGGGTTCTCCCTATCATTATATGCGTCCCGGCAAGGAAGAAGCTTATGCGCTTTTTACTTTGGGTCAGGATGGTGAAGAGGGGGGGGAGGGTGAGAATCAAGATATAGGGAATTTTTAAAAACCTTGTATCAGATTAACCTTTTGAAACGCCTGGTTTATTTCTCTTGAATAAATAACTCCGAGACTTCTTACTTGGAATTTTCCATAAAAATTCAGGATAGGGATGATTGGCTCGACTCAAGATACTAAAGCTTTTACTCTTATTGAGCTGCTTGTTGTTCTAGCTATTGTTAGTTCAATAGGTGCGTTGGTGGCCCCAAATCTGTGGAAGAGTTTGCAGCGCTCAAATGAGCGGCAAAAAGTTATTGAGTTTGGTAGTAATATCAATACACTTCGCCGAGAGCTACATAGGGCTGGGAAATCTATTTTAGTGCCTCAAGATGAGTTGGCCGAGCACCGGGAAGGAAATCATCGCCTTGCAATTGCTAAAGGGTGGGTTGTCACAAAAAACTCTGAGATCTTTTTTTTGCCAACAGGGGTAACAAATGGGGGAGTAGTTCAGTTCGAAGCCCCCTCAGGTAGCCGCTGGACTTTAACTATTAGACCGTTGGACGGTAAATTGGAAATTACCGCTCAGTGACTAATAATATTTCCCGCAATACTGGATTTACCCTAATTGAAGTTTTGATTGCTTCTGCGATTGTCATGGGTTCAATTGGGTTACTGCTAAGTCTTTTTGGTAGCAGTCTTGATCGGATGCAACGGGTTGGCGAACAAGCGCATATAATTATTGCTGAAAAGGAAATTATCAACCGGTTGAGCGTGATAAATCCGGCTAAACAACAAAAGGGTGAAGGTAAATTTGGGGATTGGGCCTACCAATGGTCTGCTCATCCTATCACAAGCTTCAAGCATGTTAGTGATTATTTGGGTGAGATACCCTACCCCCGCTATCTTGCACTCTTCGCAATTGATATTGAGATTATTCGACCAGAGCGAAAGACAATTAATCTACGAATCCATCGATTAGGTTGGCGTGAAACTCCCTAATGAATAAAAATATTTGTGGTTTCACCTTGATCGAAATGATCGTCGCGCTATCCATTTTTGCAGCGCTTATGGCTACTTTGATGTTGGGTTATAGTCAGGGGCTATCTCTTTGGGAGCGAGGGCGAAACCAGAATTCATACTGGCAATCCATGGAATATAGGTATGGTTTGCTTGCTAGAGTTTTTGCTCAGGCTCAGGTGGCGGATTATAGTGAAAAGCAGGGCAAGTATGTGCCATATTTTCAAGGAAGCTTTACTGAGGCAAGGCTACTAACCAGAGCACCAATCTTAGACTTTTCAGGCCGGATAAGGCCAGTAAAAATAAGTTTTGAAAAACAAGAGGATGGATCTTTGGCCTTGATATATGAGGAAGCGGGCCGATTTAATGACCCCGGAAGGGGTATCAATTGGAACAAGACAAATAGAATTATATTAATAAAGGGGCTGCAATCAGGTTATTTTCGGTTTGAAGCACCTGCGTTTCCATTGCCTGTCGAGCTAGATGCTAATTACTTAACTAGTTCCGATAAGCTTCGTTACCGTGAAAATCCAGAATGGCTTAAAGGGTACAGTGCTGAGGTCATGTGGAAAGTGCCGAAACGGATAGAGTTTATTTTTAATGATAAACTTGGAATAGTACAAAGTTGGACTTTTATTCTTCCAAGCTTACCAGATGCTTGGTCATTAGATGCTTACTTGGATAAATAGGATGAAAAGCTCAAACTCCGGCTTTGTGCTCCCGCTCACTTTGATAGTCATTGCGCTATTAAGCTCGCTGTCTTTTGGTATGAGCCAAATGGTTAGAAATGACATGGAGGATATAAACCTTCGCAAATCTCTATGGGAGGATGAAAAGCTTGCGCTGGATGTAATGCATCAATCAATATATATCCTGACTGTAGGTGACTATAAGGAACAAGAAGTAGCTTCAGAAAATACAATTCTCCCGCTAAATGGCAAACCTTCTCAAATGGGGAGTGCAGTTGTGAGTATCCAGGATGGGGCTGGATTATATAGCTTCGCAGTTTTTAATCATGAAAAGTTCAAGCGTATAGTTGAACGTTTGGCAGATAAAGACACTGCTCTAAAAGTAAGTATGGAATTGGCGGATTGGATGGATATTGATGATCGTCGACAGTTTAAGGGAAAAGAGCAGGCTAACTATATAAGTGAAGGGCTGCTACAATCGCCCAGGAATAAGCCAGTCCGCAATATAGATGAACTCATTGAGTTACCGTCTATGACCAGCGAGATTATGAATGGGCATAATAATCAAAAAGGATTAAGAAATTTGGTTAAAGCGGGAGGAGGTGCACATTTCAATGTTGCGACTGCTCCCCAAATTTTGGTAGGCCCTGTTTTGGGTATCGCCACTGATCGTGAGTCTCAAATTTTAGCTGCAAGAGAACGTAGGGACTGGAAAAGTGTTCTCTCCTTAGTTGATCAAAATAATTGGGCTTTTAATGGCCGCCATCCATTCGCTATAGGAAAGAGGTTTCGATTGTTAATTAAAGGTAAGAGTGGTTATCAAATCAGAGGGCAAGTAGAATTAACTCCTTATCATGATGCGGGTGTTTTTGGCGTTATAGAGTGGCAAGCGCCAGATTATCCATATGAATAATTAAAGCGAATGAAGCAATATCTTTACAAGCTCAAACAATACCTTTTTCCGAGAGTAATTGCCCGGTACAGTAAGCAGGGTATTCAGTATTTGGAAAATGTGGATCGGTGCTGGAGGCAAGTTCCTGAAAGTAGAAGTAAGGATTCTTTTTTTGGGCAGGAAGTATTGCTGGTTCCGGAAAACTTAACATTATTTAGAGTGAGAAAGTTTCCTCTAAGCAGTGTTAAACATTCAGAGTTGGCTGAAGCTGTCCATTTAGATATTGATCTCTGGTCTCCATGGGAAGAGCCGCAAGAATTTTATTATTGGCCAGTGCGTTCTGGTGGTCAGTGGGTAGTTGCCATTTGGATTTGGCAGACGTTAGCGCTTCAGAATTTGGTTGAACTTGAGGATATCACCCCAACACATACCATGCCTGAACAAGCTTGGAAGATAGCTGCAATTGATTGCAAAGAATTTCCTGCAATATACATTGATCAAATTGAGCCCGGAAAGTGGAGTTATTCCGTCCTTGATAGTTCAGGAATTCCTTTATATCTTTCGCTGGTTGTTAATAAAGCTGCGGCGCAGAGATTTTGGCATTTCTTGGATGAAGAGTCTAGACATTATCCGGTAATTATTGATGAAGGAGTTGATCAGGCTTCTTGGTTAGAGGACGGGCTGGAGGATGTCCGAAAAGTTGGTCGTAATCTGCCAGTTGCTCCTTCTCTTCATTATGCACGGAAGCCAGGAGTTAAAGACTGGTCAGACGCATTCACTTGGTTAAAGCCAGTGGGAGCTATTTTGGTATTGTATCTGATTTGGATATCAGGTAATGGGTTGGTTTTATTAAAACAAAGCCAGTTTGTGGCTGGTCAGGTAGCGACAGCAAGAGATGCGGCATCCGAGGTCCTTGATCAACGTGTGGAAGTTGAAAGAATATATGCAAAGCTGGAACACATGCAGAAAATTCGGGCAGAACAAACTCAATTCGAACGAATGCTAGCTGCATTGAGTGAAAAATTACCCAAAGATGCTTGGCTAGAATTTATAGAGTATAACAATGCGGATGGTGGGTGGGTCGATATATTGGGTAATGCGAAACAGAGTGTTGGGTTAGCTGCGGTTCTTGAGGAAATGCCGGAGGTTCAGCATGCCATGTTTCTTAACGATATCCGTAAAGATCAAAGAACTGGCTTGGAGCCTTTTAAGATTCGACTTAAGCTCACGGATAAGGAATAAAGAATACTATGGAGTTTAACGAAATAATCTCCATCGGGCATAGGCGGCTCAATTTTCAGGATTCTAATACGTCTTTAGTACGATGGTGTTTACTTATTACTCTGGTGTTACTTGTTTGGGTCTGGGTGTTTGAGCCTTTGCAAAATTGGCGCGGTGCTCTTAAATCTCAAGTATCGCAGAATGCTGAAAAGGCAGCTCGGTTATTAACTCTTAAAGAGGATGCTCAAAGTTGGGCGGAAGCGGAAAGAAATGCCAAATCTGCATTGAGTAATTCTTTGAATCAGCTTTTTATACAGAGTTCTGATACTGCTGCACAAGCAGAAATGCAGTCTTTCCTGCAGCGCATCAGCACAGCTAGAAAAGTAAGAGTTGAGAGTCAAAAATTTATCCCATCTGAAAAGGAAGAGGTTGGCAGTAAATTAGCAATAGCGATGGATTTAAGAGGCAAACTCGTTGATGTATTGTACCTGCTAGATGATATTAGTCGTGCAAAAAAGCTCCTTCAAATACAGAGATGGTCCATGCGGTTAGAAAAAGATCAGACAGTTTTCTTGCAAATAGTTGTTGCGGGATTGAGAGTTACAGGGCAAGAGGCGAATAATGAAAGCTAAAATAGCTTTAGCGCTTGCTGTCGTGCTAATGGTTCTTTTTTTTGGGATTAAATTATTTCTGCCTTACCCTATGCCAAAGACAAATAAAATACTTCCGTCCGAATTGCCTAATCAAGAATATATGGAAGAGAGTCAATTGGTAGAAAAAATGTTAGTTAATAATTTATGGGATAAGGATCGAGGGATGTTAGATCCTAATTATAGTATTGACGACAATGAGGTTAGTACTGATTTGCTAGGATCACCCGATGAAAATGACAATGCGCCATGGCAATTAGTTGGGGTGTCCTTCGATGGAGAAAGGCGGTTCGCGTTAATTCAGGTTGGATCAGAAGTGAAGAGTCTTAAACAGGATGAGCTACTTCCGAATGGTGCGAAAGTAGCTGAGGTGTTGTCCTATGGCATTCAAACAACAAGATCGGGGAAAAATGAAAAATTTTATTTATTTGGGAAAAAGTAACCGACTTTGTCAAGTGTTGGGCCTTTTTTTATTGATTAGTGGTTGTGCAAAAACAACATTATTCATTCCTGATCCATTACCTGAACCATCATCGGTAACTAAAGCTTCTTCCGTTCCGGATGCGAAAGTAGAGCACCCCAAAGTGTTAAGCCGAAGTGAAAAATTACCTGTTTTACAGATTGCTACTTGGGAGGAGAAGAAGGATTCTCGCTGGCAAAAATTGCAGCTTCCTTCAGGTGATTTTGAATTAAATGTAGATGCCATTCCCTTAAATGAATTTATTCATGTCGCTCTGGGAGAGGTATTAGGACTTTCTTTTATAGTAGACCCGTCTGTTGCCAAGCAGCAGGATGCCATCACTCTGCGTATTAGTAAGCCTGTGTCTGCACAAAGGTTGTTGGGTATGGTGGAACAAACCTTGGCGGCTTTTCAGGTTGGTCTTGCCTGGGATAGAGATAATTTACAGGTCATGCCGGCGAATAAGCTGACGGAACTGCCGCCTGCTTTTGTGGCTCAAAATTCGGATATCTCTGAAAGGCAAGGTAGGATAATCACTATTATCCCACTTAGCTATGCTTCGCCGGGAGAGGTGTTGAACTTTGCGAGGCACTTTATACAAATAGGTAAAAGTGCTGATGTTCAAGCATTGCGAAGACTAAACGCATTACTGGTTATCGGTAATGCGTCAAGTGTAGAGCGTTTCAAATCAGTCGTGGCAATGATTGACCGTCCTGCGATGGCCGGACGTAAAATGCAGCTTGTTCGAACTATCTATTGGCAGGCGTCGGAAATTTTGCCTTTGCTCAAAGATGCTTTAAAACTTCAGGGAATGGAAGTAGCTGAAGCAGCAGAGGCACCCGGTGTATTTATCACTGAAGTCAACCAATTAAATGCCTTAATGCTAGCAGCCCCTGACACAGCAACTGTCGATTGGATTAATAGTTGGATTGAAAAGTTGGACACTCCTGAAGTGGCAGGGGACTCACTCAGGAGCTTTGTTTATAGAGTTCAACATAGTACCGCCAAAGACATAGGTGCTGTTGTTGCTAGTGTGCTCGGTGACATAAATAGAGAAGGTTTAAATGATAATCCTGTTGAAGGGAAGGAAGATGTTAGGCCTCAAGTGAAAAGTAGTGGGAACTCTTCGCTGCGACTCGTTGTTGATGAAGCGCATAATGCACTGGTTTTTGTAGGTAGCGCACAGTCTTATAAAACAGCGTATCAATTACTTCAGCAGATAGATGTGCCAGCAAAACAGGTATTATTGGAAGTGACAGTTGCCGACATTAGCCTTGACAAGGTAAATCGACTAGGAGTGGAGTGGCAATACAGAGATTTGAGGTCAAACGGAAATTTAAAGGAAATAGGTGGCACTCTAGGAGGACTGGGTCTTGGCGGAAGCGGATTAGTCTATACCGCCTTCGATTCCTCCGGATTCACCCGGGCCAGAGTAAATGCCTTAGCTGATGAGGGTGATGCCAAAATTCTCTCCAGTCCGAAGCTGCTTGCAGTTGATAATGAGGAGGCCAGAATACAGGTAGGTTCTCAAATTGCCATTCTGACGCAGGCGGTTGATTCGAATACGACGGGTGTGACTTCAGGGTTATTGCAGAATTTTACTTATGTCGATACTGGCGTAATTTTAAGTTTTGTTCCCACCGTTATGGCTAACGGTGTCGTTAGGTTGAAAATTAGTCAGGAGGTGAGTTCGCCAGGACCTTCAAATAACAATACCCCGCCTATAGCAACACGACGAATAGAGACGACACTGGTTGCTCAATCAGGCAGTACCGTCATGATTGGTGGATTAATATCGAGCGATAATAGCCTTAAAGATATAAAAGTACCTGGGTTGGGTGATATACCTTTATTGGGGAACCTATTCAAGAATCGAGAAATCAGGGATAATTCAACGGAAATGATAGTACTTATTACCCCTCATGTGATCGAAACACCGTTACAGGCAGAGGAGTTAACCAAGGCTTATCGTGAACAACTGGACTGGTAGATATCATTCTGGATATACTGGCTCGTTTTTAAAAATTCTTGTTTGGTTGCCAAATTACGTGCGTTTTTCTCGTTAGGTTGTTGTTTTATGGTTCCAAATAGGCTTTTTAGAAAAAATAGTGATTTTCGACTGGATACTTTATTGACAGGTATATGATCACCACCTAGTATTCACATGTCATCAGGAGATGACAGAATGCGATTTTCGAAAATCAAATTTTAAGCAATAATTTTAGACTACTGAAATAATAGGAAGCGTTCATATGAATATGATCAAGAAAAATCTAATTGCAGTGTCAGTGGCTGCGTCTATTTTTGCAGCGGGGGCAGAGGCAGCAACGGTAAACAACCCATCTACTGCTGTCCCAGCAGTTTATGGCAAAAATATTGTTAACGAAACGGTTCGCACGGTAATCACACCAGTTGCTACGACAGTTGTTTTGGGAGCGGGTGAGGCTTTGAGTGTGGATGACTCAGTTACTTTTACCTTAACCGGTGGAGCTACATTTGCAGCAATTGCTTCTGGTGATTTATCAGTTGCTCCCAACGTAGGTGGCGCTACTTTTGCTCTAGTTTCTGGTGGTGCAGGACAAAACTTTGCAACTTACCGTGTTACAAACTCCGCTACAGATACCGCATCTACTTTAACCTTGGCAGCTACAGCAACTTTAAATGGTGCTACGGTTGCAAATGGTGGTGCTATTGATGTTTCTGTTCAAATGAGCGGTTTTGTTGGCGGTGTAGCGACTTCACTCTTTGGGTCACCTTTGGTTAGCTTGAATACTAATTTAGTGCCAATGATGACAGCGAACACAAATACTCTTCCAACTGACCAAATAGCCGGTGTTTTTGATGTTGCGTTCGGCTTCACCCAGTTGTTAGCGTCTACTGGAGGCAGTTTCTTAAATTCGACTATTGGAACGATTAATACAGCGGATAATGCGGCGGCAACTGCCAACCAGACTACTGCTGGTGTGCCAACTGCTGTTCCTACGCCCGGTAATACCTTACTCACAATTCATGGTCCTATGACTGGAGTTGTTAGTATATTAGCAGGTACAGCAAATGGAGCTAATGCAGATGGCACAGCTGCTGTTCCAGCAATTGCAGGTGGTTTTAAAATTGATGTAGCTAACAACGTTGCTTACGCGACTACAACTGCTGCGGGTAATCACACCGTACAGTTCGTATTTGACGGTACTGTAGCTCATGAAGTTTCAACATATACAGCAGATGTTACCCGTACTGCGGATGCTGCTGGATATTCAGCAACCACCATTGCTACAGGGTTGCCAATGGCTGCATTTACTAGGAATGGCTCTTCATTTACGTCTAACAGTGTTGGACCGTTGAATAGACTGTCAATCACTGATCGTAGCGGTGGACTAGGTGTCAATGGAGCTGATGGGGCAATTGCTATTAGTGCGTTTGACTCAGCCGGAAACTCTGTGTCTTGTGCGGGCTTAAGCGTTCCTAACCTACCGAACAATGGTACAGTTGTTGTTCAAGGGTCAGATATTACAAATGCTTGTACGGGTGTGAAGCGGGTTGAGGGTGTTGTAAACTCAACTTCTATCCTGGTAACTAACGTTAAAACTACGGCTGATGGTGCAACAGCAACTCCAGCACTTAGCGTAAGCGGTGGTACAGCTGCTAACTAATCGACCCTTGGGTTGACTTAAGGCAACAGGTGAAATCTGAAAGGTAGAGTAACCTGAGTATCTGAATTTAAGATACTAAAAAATGAAGCCTCCAGCTTGGTAACGAGCTGGAGGTTTTTTTATTCGAGTGTTAGCCTACTCATCTTGGTGTAGTTAAACACCTTTTTTAACAGATAGAATATAAATCATTCAAAATCAATCACTAAGGAAAGTTCTGTGTGATAATTTCGGTTCATCTCCCAAAAACGGCGGGTTCGAGTTTTTTAATGGCTATGGAGGAGCACTTTGACGACCGGTTGCTCAAAGACTATGGCGATTATCCAATCAACCATTCAAATATAAGTAGGAATCTTAAGGCGGTTAAAAACTGTCTGTGTAATGGTATAAACGGAGAGAGCCTCTCGACCGCTGATGCTGTTCATGGTCACTTTATGCCATTGAAGTATTTGCTTTATAAAGCGAAATCAAAAAAACAATTTGTTATGTGGATGAGAGACCCTGTTGAGCGGTTAGCTTCTCACTATTATTATTGGATAAGAAACTATGATCATGAAAGCGCAGGTCAGTTACGTAGACGTGTAGTGGAAGAGGAATGGTCATTAGAACGATTTTGTCTAGGTCCGGAATTAAGGAACTTCTACAGTAAATTTTTATGGGGATTTCCTATTAGGAAATTCGATTTTATTGGCATTACAGAACACTTTGATACAGAAATAGACTATTTTGCTAAAAATATTCTTGGCGCATCGCTGATTTCTAAAGAAGTCAATGTAAATCCTGATAAGAAAATGTCGATCTACATCAAAGATCAAAACCTGAGAGATAGGATAGGGGAGTACCATAAAACCGACATGTACCTGTATTGTCGTGCGCTGGCCATTAGGCAACAAAGGTGTGAGTGATAACTGGTTGAACATCAATAATTCTTGGCTAGTAAGAGTAGCCAAGCATATGTAAAAAGTTAAAGTCTTCCTGTGAGATTTCAAGCTGTTTGTGTTTTTTATAGCGGCCAATTGAAAGTGGGGGGCTTATCAGACTAATAAGCTCAGATTGGTCAGATTGGCTCAAATTAAATCTGATAAATTCTAATAATTGATCTAGGCCTCTTACAGGGTTTTTACAAAATAGATCAAAATTTAATAATAAGAAATTATGCCCCATCTTTTCTCCAAATCTCTGCACCCTCCTATGTGCGGCGCACCAATAACGGAATGAATTGGCGGGTGTCAATTCCAGGTTGGTCTCGCCGAGCAATTGCTCTCCCCAGAATTGTAGTTGATTTTGATTCGAACTGTAGGCCATATCTAGGCCATGCCTCATGACGTGGATATATTTCATATCGGGTAACAGTTGAAGCAATGCCGGCATTACAATATGGCTGTTGGGTTCTTTCCAGCCCCAAAATTTTGTGGCTGTACCGTTAGGAGCATGTTTGATCAGCTTTTCTGCCCGTTCTTTTAACCAGTCGGAAGGGTGTTGTGGTCGATTTTTGCTAGCGAAAGAGCGAAGTCGCATAACTTCTTCGGTTTGCCAGGGTCCTTGTTGGAGCATGGCCTTTAAAAATAGTTTAAGGCAACATTGAACCTCATCTTTATTTTTTTCAAGAGGCCAAAGTTCCTTTCGCTTAAAGAGTAGAGTAAAAGCGAGATTATCATTAGCTTCGTTCAGGTCAGAACCTATATAGAAGCCAAGTTTTTGGAGGATAGTAGCAATTGCTCTAGTGCCACTTCCACCGACTCCTCCAATAACGACAGGAGGAAAAAATGATTTCTGCTGTTCATCTTTTGATGGCATAGATTTCACTATCACAATTCATTAGGTTCGTTATTGTTGCCTAGAGAGTAACAAGCAATTAGGTATTTATTGATTATATTTAGCCAGTGGATTAGTAATAATATAATTCTCATAAGAGCTAACAACAGTTTTTGCATCACCCTCCATTTTAGTGACGCCATCTTCTATCCAGACTGCCCGGTTGCACAAATTTTTGATCACATTAGCTTGATGGGAGACTAATACTACGGTTTGCTCTGAACCTAGTCGCTCTTTCATAACGGCCGTAGACTTTTCCCTGAATTCAGCATCTCCTACCCCGAGTATCTCGTCAACGAGTAAGACTTCGGGATTCATGTGAACGGCAATAGCAAACCCCAGGCGCGCGCGCATTCCTGTAGAATATGTTTTTACTGGTTTATAGATAGCATTACCAAGTTCTGAAAATTCAATAATATTGTTAATTTGTCTCATCATCTGAGGCTTGGTAAAGCCTAATAACATACCATTTAAGATCGCATTAGATCTGCCGTCAAGCTCCCCATTAAAACCCGCCTGTAGAGAGAGCAATGCTGTTGTTGACTGGTTGCTAACTATTACACCTGAGTCGGGGGAAATAATACCAGCTAATAAACGTAATAGTGTGCTTTTGCCGGCACCATTTCTTCCGACGATGCCTAAAGAGTCTCCTCGATAAATATCAAAGCTAACATTTCTGAGCGCAGAATATTTTTGGGTTGAAAAAATAGATCGAGTCAGCTTATAGCTGACACCAATATTTCTTGTAGAGATTAGAGGTTCGGAAAGTGTGTTCATTGTAACGACAACCGTGGATATGTCTGGTCATTGTGTTTAATTGCCAGTGCGCTGAAACCTATGATAATAAAAGAGCCGATGAGTATCGTCATGAGGCTTAGCCAATCAGGGGCAAGGCCAGTAATTAAAACGGTTCGGTATTGGTCAATTAAGTTGGCCATTGGGTTTAATAGGAAAAGAAACTGGTGGCTGGGCGATATAGAATCCACAGTATAGAAAACTCCTGAGCAGAACATCCACAAGCGCATGAAGATATGTATTAAATATATGGTGTCCGGTAGAAAGGGAACAATGGCAGAGAAAGCTAAGGAGATGCCAGTTATGAATATAAACTGTACTAAAATTAGCAAGGGAATATAGCTCCAGCTACTTTGCACGCCTTTAGTTGTTATTAGGAAGAACAAAAGTAACAGAAAAACAAAAATCTGTTTGAAACTCAGCTCAAGTACGTCACTTAAAGGAAAAAGCAGTTTGTTAACTTTCACCTGTTGCATCAAGGTTGATGCACCATGAATACTGTTAGCAGCTTGTATTGAGGTTGCGCCAAACCATGTCCATATTACGACGCCAATTACTAATTGATAAGTGTATTCCGGACCCCCACGTTTCAATAAAAATTCGAATACAAAATAAAATGCGCTAATAACGCCTATAGGTTCAATAATCCACCATAGACAACCTAGATAAGAACGAGATATTTGAGCTTTGAGTTTTAACTGAACGTTATAAAGTAAAAGATCGAGGCGCACGAGAGATACCGGTTTATTGGTTTTAGTATAAGTTAAATTTAATTAGAGTTTAAAGCTAACCAAAACTTCTATATATTCAGCGCGAATACCCAAGTCTATGTTATCTATCATGACGATGGTTGTTGGAGTATTGGCATGTCTCATAATATAACTGGCAATATCATAACCCCAGTGCATTGTAACCAACGAACCATCATCATCAATAGGATTTCCATGATACTCTGGCTCGTGCAGATGGGTTATCCTGCCGCTACTGTCTTTAGCGGCCCAAGCTTCAGTTGGGTTAGCTTTGTTGATAATAGGGACAGTAAAAATGTGCGCGCCACCGGGTTTTAATACCCTGGCAATCTCTTTAAATGCTTTTTCAGGTTCAAATACATGTTCCATCACATCTTGGGTAATGAAGAGGTCAAGGGAGTCATCTTCAAATGTAAGGTTTTCCAAATCTTCACAGCGTATACCGCTACGTGGATGAGTGCTGCCCAAAGGTATTCCTGAATAAAGATAAGATGATGAATAGCTGGAAACTTCACTTTTGAGTTTGACGCTTGCCCCACGTGCGCTGGGAGAAGACTCGTGAACCACTAGGTTTCGGAAATTGGGATAATAATTCTTTATAACTTGAATAATGGCTCTTTCTCGAGGAATGGAACCACAGCTAGAACACAGCAGGTGATCTCTAAACCAGTCATATTTTGAGGAGAAAATTACTGCTTTTTCACAGATAGGGCATGTTCCTTCGTGGGAAAAAATCGTGTGGCTGATGTTATTTAATCGACCTTTAAGTCGGTGCGCGAAATTGTATTTTTGGAGAAAGCGTTTTATTTTGACTAAATTAGGCATTTGTAACGAATGTCCATTCTAAATTAGGAAGTAGAGTTGTTTAGATAATCACTTCTGCTTGATTAGACTGATCAATCAAGCTAAGCATTTTATTTGTTACATAGGTTTCAATATTAAATGTATCGTCTGGGATTTGTGGCATGAATCGCTCAACAATTTCAGTAATGACGATATCTGGTTGTACTCTTTCGAGGTAAGAAAAATCGATTGCGGTCGACCAGATAAAGTGAACTTCCCGGAATGTTTCTGCAAGCATACCGGTTAGAAGGTAAGGACGGTATTCTGAAAAGGAGTCACCGAATATTACAAGTTTTTGGTGATTAGGTGCGGCCTCATTTTTGTAGATCACCAGTGAGCCGGTGTGTAATCCCGGATCATTTTCCATTTTGTTAGCTTCTTTGTAACAAACTAACTCATTAGCGAAGATACGTTTTGCACAAAACAAGGTATTGTGAAAACGGACTCTTTCCTTAACAGGAGGGTTCAGTTTTCCTCCAAGGTCGAGCTCGAGTTCGCCTTCAATAAATTTGCAATTGAGCAGCTTTGAGTTTGGTTGAGCCTCAAGCTTAGAGCAGAGCATTTCATAAGCGTTATAACATCCCGAGTAGGTCCAATGGCTATCGGTTTTCCAATACAGTTGACTCTGTTGCTTTAATCCATGGAAGTATTTTGTTGGGTTAATAAGAACAGTCGTACAAGGATGATTGATATCAGAAATCAATTTATCCAATCTTTGTAAGGGTGTCTGTTCAAAATAGGGTAGTTTTTCGTTACAAAATTCCGGATAAATTGAAATTTTATTGGGCGCAATTAGATGAAAATACTGAATATTTAGCGTCGCAAGTTTTTCTCTTCGAGAATTAAGTACTTGAACCCATTCTGTAGCTATTTTTTCAGAGCTGGCATCCTCTACATAAAAGCGCAAGACATTGTTGGTCCCGCCCTGTAAAAACAGCCATCCATCCTTGCCAATCATTACCTCACTCATATTGCTTCTGCCGTAGACTCAGCAAGATGTAGAGGGTTGTAATAAATTCCCGTAAGTGCACAAAACTGTTTGAAGTCAGGATATAAAAAATTGCCCAACTTTTTGAGTAGCTCTGGATGTAATGCATTTACGCTACTGCCTGTTGAATACCTGAACTTACTAAACTCAGAAGAAGTGATCGGCTCTAGCCCCAAATAAGTGAAAGTTTTGTTCATTGTTTTTTGGGGGGTTAAAACAAGATCGCTATTGTTCAAAACCAGAATATTTTCTCGTCCGAAGACTTTAACAAATGTTAAATACTTTCGGGTGTAACAGCTGAAGGATAAAATGTCATGCATGTAGTAGTCTAAATCAGAAGTTTGTTTAAGACCCGACTCAAAATTTCTTTCAAAGAATCGATTGATTCCCATTTGTTCTAATTTTTCTATTTTATTAACGGTAACGTAATGGAAAAAATGTGAAATGGCTCTTTCTACCGGATCACGGATAATCAGGATGAGTTTAATATCTGGGGCAAACTCTTTAATACTCATTGGCAAGGCGGGAGTGTTAGCAACGTGAAAATATGTCGGACTTGCCTCCCCAGTAATTTGCCCTTTATTTGGAGTAAAGTGACTTAAATACCAATCGCTTCCCCGAAAGGGGACAAGTGAAAAAAAGTGAATTTCTTTTTCTGACGCTGCAGCTACATTTGGATGCTCACAGATGAACTCATAAAGTACCGTGGTGCCGCTTTTCATGGCTCCAATAATTAAAAAATCCGGTTTGTGAGGCATTCTAATCTCCATACAACATAATCATATTTCTCGAATGTATAAAAGTGGTGGCTACTAGATTATAGTGGCTAGTATTTCTAACTTCCCTTTATAATTAATTGTTCAATCCATTTTGTTGCCTTAAATAATCCATCTCGAATGTTAACCCTTGGTTGCCAGCCCAATTCGTGTGAGATTTTATCGATATCCAGCACATTGTATTGAACATCAGAGGGGCGGGAATCCACATAATGAATATCTGGCGACGTATTTAGTATTTTTGAAGCAATTTCTATCAGTTGATTTATTGATAGCCCTTTTCCCGAAGCAAGATTATATAAAAAAGCTGGAGAAGCGCTATCAGCCATTATTAGCAAACCTTCTATGGCATCCTGGATATAAATATAGTCTCTTATAACTTCCCCATCGCCCCAAATAGATATTGGCTTATCTGTTATTAGACTGTGTAGTAAGGTCATGACGACACCTTGCCCCCTTAGTGGGTGTTGCCATGGGCCATATGGATTAGATAGCCGAGCAATTACATAATTAAGATTGTGTAATCGGCCATATAAATAGAAGTAGTTCTCAAGAGTCAGTTTGGTCACACCATATGAGCAAATTGGCCTGGTAATATGAGTTTCGCTTATTAATTTTTTATTGGTTGCTCCGTACACAGTGCCGCCAGAGGAAACATAAACCCATCTATTATTTCGAGTGTGAAGTGCTTCAAGATATTTGATGGTGGCAATCAGATCATTTTCAATTTCAACGCCTATTCCTTGTGTCTGTGTCGATGGACGCCCAGAGCTAATCAGGTGGAATATTAGGGCGTCATTCAGTTCATACATGAGATCTTGTGGCATTGTAGAGAACTCGCCGATAATTGTTTCTACCGAGTTGGGCCAGTGAGGAGAGGTCTCTTTATCAAAGCAAATGGTTTGATAGCCCTGCTTGACTAGCTCTTGAACGAGGTTAATGCCAATGAAGCCCCCAGCACCGAGAACTACAGCCTTCTGAAAGTTGGTTTTATATGTCATCAAATATCTTTCTTGTGTTTGACAAAAAGGCGCTTTAGGCTACGTCAAAGTAGTGATGTAGGTGGGAGATGTATGCATCGGCTTTCTCTTTGATGGTTTCGTCAGCCTGAATGATTTTCTGGGCTTTTACCTGTGCGTTTTTTACTTCTTTAATGTGTTCTAGACCAGCGGAGGTGCTCGTGATGCTTGTGTCATGACGGCGGTGTAAATTAAGTGAATCTTTTTTAAATGCTATATCCCCCTGTTTTAATAACTCCAGGTATACCAGCCAATCTCCAGCAACCTGGAATTCGAAGAGATCTTCCCCTAGCGATAAAATTGCTTGGTCTAAAGCTTCTCGTTTAATTAACGTGGCGCTTACATTGGGAATAGTATTTTTAATAGACAAAGTTTCTCGGATTTCATCAATACCAGAATTAATATAATCGGAATTCCACTTTGATGAAACGTCCTTAGTATATTCCAGATAGTTTTCCGCCAAAATATTACCGTTTTTGTCGATTTGCTTGGATTGGCTATAGGCCAGAACCAAATCGGGGTTTTTGAACTCTTGCATTAGATGGTATAAAAAGTCCTTTTCGCTTAAATCGTCAGCTTCAGCAATCCAAACTAGATCACCCGAACATCTTTCCAGTCCTTTCTTCCATTGCCTGAACACCGACCCCGAATTTTCTTTATTTGCAATATAAATAGAATCGATTGGGCAGCTCTCTAGAAATGTCTGAATTAATTTTGGGCTATTGTCATTGGACGCATCATCGAGCACGATCAGTTCGTATATAGGGTAAGTTTGCTTGGCAATAGATTCTAATCGATCGAGAATATGTTGTTCATATTCGAAATTTGGCAATATTACCGAAATTCTGGGGTAGTTTTCTGAATAACTCAACAGGTCGAGAGCGTAGCGTCTCAGTGAACCTTTAATCATTGATAATTCTGGCTTATTACCGCTTGAGCTGTCAGCTAAATACTCGATAATAGCCTTAGAATAAGCCTTAGTATTAAAGGATTCTACTAATTTCCCTTTTTGCTCTAGAATAAGATCGCTAGCACCAGTAGTGCCTGTAAATCCCACTATCGGCAAGGATACTTCGAGTGCTTCCAATACAACGTTAGGAAAAGGGTCTTCTCGTGAAGTGAGCGCATATAAATCAGCTGCGGCATAATATTCCAGAGGTTCTTTAATATAACCAGTAAAGATAATCTTTTGAAATATTGATTTAGTATTAATTTGTATTTTGAGATTCTTTTCCACGGAAGCATCCAGGTGCCCAACCCAAATAAATACAATATCGCTTTCTGTGGCTAAAACCTGTTTGGCAATATCAAGAAATAAGTCGATGCCTTTTCTTTTATCACCATACCCAATGGTTAATATTATTTTTGTTTGGGGCGTAAGGTTGTGTCTTGCTCTTACAAGACGACGAGCTTCAATTTTATTTGATTTGAAAGGGTTTTTTCTTAGTAATCCCTGATGACGTACGACCATTTTTTTCTTAGAAATGTCAATGAGTTTTGCAAAACTTGAGCTTACTAGTTCCGCAGGGAAAATGACTTGGTCGGAGTTTTTCGCAATTGAAAGAGCATTCCTCTCTTGTCCCATATCTTTAATAACGCCGGGTAATTCGTGGATTAGACTAATTACCTTAAGTCCTTTCTGTTTTAGTTTGGGTACGAGGGCGCCTGAAACGACAGTACTGGTAATGGCTGTATTGACGCCTTTATTCAATAAATTGCTTAAGAAGAATTCAACTTCAGTCTGTGTAGATTCATTGGTACAAATAAACTTGCCCAGAGCTCTAAAATCATCATGTAATTTACCCGAGTCGAGTGCAATCAAATAAAGATCAAACCCAAATGACTTTATACACTTCGCAATCTCAAGTAATAGGAATTGGGCCCCGTGGGGGTGACAGTCATGAGTTACAAGCAAAATCGACTTTTGGGCTTTGGTTTGAGTGCTTGCAGTTAGTGCATCATGAGTGGCCTGAAGATAGCTATACCCTTTGCTTTTATCAGGTTCAAGATAAGCCCCTTCAGCCCACTCGTTCCAGGCATTGATAAAAATTATCTGTTTATCTGTCTGCGTAAATCGAGAAAGGGTATCCGAGATCGCATTTCTTAACCACTCATGATAGTTTTTTACACTCATATTGGCAAAAATTGTTCCGCGGCTTTTTCTTCGTGCTGTGTTGTCCCAAGAGGGACATACGGATCTAAACAGTGTGTAACTGGGTTTTACGTAGCGCTTACTTTGTTGTACGAATTGATTACCGTCATAGATGTTACCCTTAAATGTTTCTTTAAGCCCGGGAACTTGTATGGATAGATCTACAGGTGAAATATTATTTGGCGGAAATTCAATGGCCGCATCGAATCCATAAAAAGAAGGGTCAACATTTTCGAATGATTGGGTATAGGCCAGGAAAATCTCACCTACGCCATTTTCTCTACACCATTTGCGCCATCGTCGGGCTGTACTTTTTGCTCGAGGAAGTAGCGCGGGGCGGTAGATCAGTAGAAGAGGCTTTCCCTCAACATGAATATAACGATTGTCTTGCAAGTATTCGCTGATATGCCTAATAAATGCAATGTCATCTTCTGGGGAGTATTCTTGTGCAATCAGAATTTCCTTATCCAACCCATCCCATCGACGACTCCAGTTTTCATTGGCCCAACAAAGGCAAAAAGGTAGTTTTAACTCAGGATTTTTTAGATACTGTTTTATCGGTTGTTCAAGCAGCCGTTTACTGTGGAACCAGTAAAAATAGAAACAAAAGCCACTAATGCCATATGATTCGGCTAATTCAACCTGACGTTTCTGTACATCTAGATTTCGTAGATCGTAGTATCCGAGGTCCGATGGCTCTCTTGGTTGGTAGTGTCCTTCGAACTGGGGTTGAGCTGGTTTTACGTTTGTCCATTCAGTAAATCCCTTTCCCCACCACTTATCATTCTCCGGAATTGGATGAAACTGTGGCAGATAGAAAGCGATGAGTTTTACAGGTGGATCTATGAATTTATCGGTAATCAGTCGCGGTGTATAAAATGGTTGGTCTGGAGAGAATACCGCTTCATTTTTTTTTTGTTCGAAGTGTTGCTCTTTCGTTTGATTTTTCCAAGCGAGAAAAGATGATGTTTTGTTGAAAAGGCTAGGAAAGAGAGAAAAAAGTTTGGATTTTAGTGTTACTTTTGCGCTCTTCGTTAGGGGAAGCAGTTTCCAGAATAATTTAAAAGAGGAGGTTGCTATCGGTCTTAAGAAACCAGTTAAAGGTTTAGCCGCATAGATTTTAACCCAGCGAATCGGGCTGGATACTTTCCAGGAGGTACTTTCAAATACAGCATTAAGTTGGGACTCTAAATTATTCCTTTCCGATAATGTATTTTGATACAGCGCTGATATTTCAGACAGCTCAAGATGTACCTTCAAATACTCTTGTTCTAAATCTTTAAAATCAGCAACTTCTATACTGAGCTGTTTATTTTGTTCTAGTAAGCCGCTGTTTTCAGAAGTCAGTTGGTCGTTTTTATGCTTTTCGTCTATAAGGTTTATGTTTAATTGGTTAATCTTGACATTTGCTTGTTCTATTGAATTGTCTTGACTCACCAATATCGGTCCTAAAGTTTCTGATATAGGCTCGAAATCACTAGATATGGCATCAAATATTTCGAATAAACGATTTTTTTCACCTTGCTCTAAATCTAAGAGGGCTTCATAGGCTCTGGTAGCAAGTTGTGAAAGATAGGTGCGGCCAATACGCGATTTTGTAATGGTATAGTGCTTTAGATTTGCTGAGATTTCACTTTCGACTTCTGAGTAAATTGAGTCGCTAGTAAAAGGTAATACAAGACCCAGGTCATTTTGTAATTTATCGAAAGAACTACCCCAATCTTCTAGCAAAGATTGGAAGTTGATAAAAGTACGAGGTAACTTTCGAGAACTCTTCTCAGCATCTAGAATATGACGTAACCAAAGGGCTAAACTTCTTTGCTGATGTAAACCATCTCTGCGATTTAATGATTGAGCCACTTCTGCGGGATTCCGAAATGGTATCACGATGGCTGGTTCTGCATTGAGAGTTTTGAGCACTTTGACCCATATGGGCA
>JAIPFG010000238.1 GCA_021736745.1 Pseudomonadales bacterium | reverse complement strand
GTCTGGAAACAGGCAACGGGGATTACCGTTCGTGATGGTTATGGCCAAACGGAAACCGTTATTCTCTGTGGAAATTTTCCAACGGTGGAACCACGTTTCGGCTCCATGGGAAAACCCGCTCCCGGGATTGATTTACAAGTGATTGACCATGAGGGCAAAGTTGCACCTGTCAATACCGAGGGTGATATTGCAATCAGGGTAAAACCTCAACGGCCTTTGGGGTTATTTTCGGAATATAAAAACCAGCGGGAGAAAACCGCCAAGTGTTTTAAGGGCGACTGGTATCTGACGGGAGATCGTGCTTATGTCGATGAGGACGGTTATTTCTGGTTTGTTAGTCGCTCGGATGATGTGATTCTCTCTTCGGGATACCGCATCGGGCCATTTGAGGTGGAGAGTGCTTTATTGGAACACCCGGCGGTTGCAGAGTCTGCCGTGGTCTCCAGTCCCGACAAAGATCGTGGGGAAGTCGTCAAAGCATTTGTCGTCTTAGTACCGGGCTTTACGCCCGACGATAAGCTGAGTGAGGAACTCAAAAACCATGTTAAATCCGTGACGGCACCCTATAAATACCCCCGCAGGATTGAGTTTGTCACCGAACTGCCGAAAACCATCAGCGGGAAAATTCGCCGTATTGAGTTGCGTGAACGGGAGTGGCAAGTGAGGTAGGATAATGTTTAACCCAGGTATCATCACACAGTATTTGTACAACTAAGAGAAACAGACAGTGGAGAATCTGCAAAAAAGTTATTTTCGTGGGCCGCAAACAGAACCACTCCTCCAGCAAACCATCGGTAACCTGTTCGATCAGACTGTTCGCCAATTTCCGGATCAGGAGGCTCTTATTTCACGGCATCAGAGTATTCGCTGGAGCTATCGTGAATATCAGCAACAGATAGAGAAGTTTGCCACCGGTTTATTGGCGATCGGGATTAACAAAGGTGATCGCGTCGGTATTTGGGCGCCGAATGGTTATGAGTGGTGTCTGACGCAATTCGCCACAGCCAAAATTGGTGCCATCATGGTCTGTATTAACCCGGCCTATCGTTTATATGAACTCGAATATGCGCTGAACAAAGTGGAGTGCAAGGCTATTGTCACCGCCGAATGTTTTAAGAGTAGCCAATACCTTGAAATGTTACAGACATTAGCGCCAGAGTTAGAGAAGAGCCAGCCCGGTAACCTACGATCGGAAAAATTACCCCATTTACGCAGTGTGATTCGGATGGGCGAGAAAACAACGCCTGGCATGTATAACTTTAGCGAGGTTATTTGTTTGGGCGGACCGACTGAGTTTCAGCAGTTGCAAGAACTTAAAACCGAACTATTGCCCAGTGACCCGATTAATATTCAATTTACCAGTGGCACCACCGGCAACCCCAAAGGCGCGACGTTGACGCATATCAATATTCTTAATAACGGTAAAATTGTCGGTGATGGGATGCATCTAGCGGCGGGCGATAAGCTTTGTATTCCGGTGCCCCTTTACCACTGTTTTGGGATGGTGATGGGCAATCTGGCCTGTATCACACATGGTGCGGCGGCGGTATTTCCCGGTGAAGCCTTTGACCCGCTGAGCACTTTAAGCACTGTGGCTGAGGAGCGTTGCACTGCGTTACATGGTGTCCCGACCATGTTTATCAGTGAGCTGGAACATCCGCAGTTTAAAGACTTTGATCTCAGTTCGCTTAGAACCGGCATTATGGCCGGGGCACCCTGTCCGATTGAAGTGATGAAGAAGGTACGACAGGACATGCACATGGCTGAAGTCCTGATTGCCTACGGCCAGACGGAAACCAGCCCGGTCAATCACATGACCGCCGTTGATGACCCCATTGAGAAACGGGTAAGCACGGTCGGTAAGGCGGGTCCCCATCTGGAAATACAACTGTTAGATGAGCAGGGCGCCATTGTTCCTATTGGCGAAAAAGGAGAAATTTGCTGTCGGGGCTATTCGGTGATGCAGGGTTATTGGAACGATGATGAGAAAACAGCGAAAACCATTGATGGCGATGGTTGGCTGCATTCCGGTGATCTCGGGGTAATGGATGCGGATGGCTATGTGCAGGTCGTGGGGCGACTGAAAGATATGATTATTCGCGGCGGCGAGAATATTTATCCCCGTGAGGTGGAAGAGTTTCTGTTTACGCATCCCAAAATTCAGGACGTGCAAGTATTCGGCGTGAAAGATGAACGCTTTGGCGAACAGGTGTGTGCCTGGATTCAGGCCCATCACGGCGAATCTTTAACGGAACAAGAAGTTCAGCACTTCTGCCAAGGTAAAATCGCCCATTTTAAAGTGCCCCATTACATTAGGTTTGTTGATGCCTATCCGATGACCGTCACCGGCAAAATCCAAAAATTTAAGATGCGTGAAATGATGGAGCAAGCACTGAACTTGGACAGTTAGGGCCGAAGTCAAAGTATGCCAGCCCCTGAAACTGATTTCTTTAGGAGAACAAATGATGAGCGAATACCGATTATTGATTGATGGCCAACTAGTTGCCGGTGCAGGAAGGATGGATGTGCTAAATCCAGCCAATGAAACAGTCCTGGCGCAATGTCCACTCGCAGATTTAGATCAGCTGGAACAGGCCGTTGCAGCAGCCAATCGTGCTTTTCCCGCCTGGAGCCAGACGCCTATTGCCGACCGACAAAAGAAACTGATTCAGGTTGCCGACGCCATCAAAGCGAACGCTGATCGTGTTACCCACGTACTGACGGGTGAGCAGGGCAAACCGTTGGAGCAGGCGGCAGCGGAGGTAGGTTTTGCTGAAATTTTCTGCCGCCATTTCGCCACTCAGGAATTATCCTCTGAAGTACTGCTTGAAGACGATAAGCAACGGGTAGAAATACATCGGAAACCGTTGGGCGTGGTGGCGGGCATTATGCCCTGGAATTTCCCCTTTCTCATTGCCGTGTACAAACTGGCGCCAGCGTTGTTGGCCGGTAATACGCTGATTCTGAAGCCCGCGCCAACCACGCCTTTAACGGCACTGATTCTGGGAGAAATCGTTAAAGATCTATTGCCTCCGGGAGTACTCAATATTATCACTGACAATAATGATCTTGGCGCCGCACTGACCAAACACCCGAATATCGCCAAGATATCATTTACCGGATCGACACCTACTGGAAAAGCCATTATGGCCAGTGCGGCGGGTACATTAAAGCGTCTAACCCTTGAACTGGGGGGCAATGATGCCGCTATTGTATTGGATGATGCCGACCCGAAAAAAATTGCCGCTGGCATTTTTGGTTCGGCGTTCTTGAATAGCGGACAGGTCTGTATTGCGCTAAAACGCTTGTATGTGCATGAGAGTATCTACGATAGTCTGTGCGATGAAATTGCGATGATGGCAAATAGCGCTGTCGTGGGTGATGGTATGGAGTCCGGCACTCAGTTTGGCCCGGTACAGAATAAAGCACAATTTGAAAAAGTCTGCCATTATGTCGAAAGCGCGAGGCAGACCGGTAAGATTATTGCGGGTGGTGCTATTCCTGATCGACCAGGTTACTTTGTCCCGTTGACTGTGGTGAGAGATATCGAAGACGGTACGCCTCTGGTGGATGAAGAGCCTTTTGGTCCTGTGCTGCCAATAATTAAATATTCGGATTTGGAAGATGTGATTGCCCGAGCGAACCGTTCACCCTATGGGTTGGGTGGCTCAGTATGGTCCAGTAATTTGGACCGGGCACATCAGGTGGCGTCACGTATTGATAGCGGTACGGTTTGGATTAATCAGCATTGTGCTTTTGGCCCGCATATCCCATTTCCTCCGGCGAAGGAATCCGGTGTTGGTGTTGAGTGGGGTAAGGAAGGCCTGGAAGAATTTACTGCCATGCAGGTGATTAATATCAATAAACTGGGGTAGAGTATTTAACATGTTGGTGAAACACTATCTGCGAGGCCGGTAGGGCGATAATCATGCCATAGAAGATGCGCATTTATTTGAATGAGCACCACTTTGCAGCCATTTTTTTGTCTTGCCTGTTTTGAATAGGTTTTAACATTCTGAGAGACTGTATATCCCCGCAGAACGAAGAATTAGTCCCTTTGGTATCAGTGTGAACGGATGTAGAATTTCCCCCAAATGAAATTAACAGCAATTGAAGGTAATACACAGCGACTTGATGGTGGTGCAATGTTTGGTAATGCGCCCAAGGCCGTTTGGTCAAAATGGATTGAGGTTGACGATCAAAATCGGATCAATTTAGCGGCAAGGGCGCTGTTGGTTGAGTTTGATGACGGCTTTAAGGCGTTGTTTGAAACCGGTGTCGGTGCTTTTTTTTCACCGGATTTGCGTGAACGCTATGGCGTGAAAGAGGCTAATCACCAATTATTGGCTAACCTGGCCCAACACCAAATCGGGCATGAGGACATTGATGCGGTGGTGCTTTCGCATCTGCATTTTGATCATGCCGGTGGTTTGTTAACGCCCTGGGAAGAAGGAAAGGCGTCTGAATTACTGTTTCCCAATGCGCGTTACCTTGTTTCGGAAACGCACTGGCAACGTTCTCTCAATCCGCATCCGCGTGACCGTGCCTCTTTTATTGAAAGACTTTCAACACTCTTGCCTGCCTCGGGCAGGCTCGAGTTAATCGGACAAGATCGGGAGAGCATTCTTGAAGGGCGGGTTAAAGTCCGTTTTTCAGATGGCCATACACCTGGATTGATGCTTTCCGAAGTGGATTCCCCAAATGGACCACTGGTGTTTTGTGCGGATCTGATACCTGGGGTGCCCTGGGTGCATCTTCCTATCACTATGGGGTATGATCGTTTTCCCGAGCGATTGATTGATGAAAAATCGCTATTGTTAGCCGATCTCCTGCAACGTAATGGCCGTTTATTTTTTACCCATGATACCGAGATGGCGTGCGGAAAAGTGCAACGTGATGAACGTGGCCGTTATTCTGTCAGAGCAGATAGGCTTTAGCGAGGGCTCATCTTGGCAACGAAATAATTTACACAAGGAATCTGAAATGACTACCGCTAATTTAGCTGAAAAACTGAGCCTTGAGACCATCGACTACCGGGTTGAAAACCGGGTCGCCCATATTCGTCTTAATCGTCCCGATGTAGCCAATACACTCAACCTGCAATTGGCACAGGATCTTCACCAAGCGGTATTAGCCTGCGAAGAAAACCGAGAGGTCAGGGCGGTATTGCTCAGCGCCACAGGAAAACTCTTCTGCGCCGGTGGTGATCTGGCCTCCTTTGCAGAAAAGGGTGACGCCATT
>JAIPFG010000237.1 GCA_021736745.1 Pseudomonadales bacterium | reverse complement strand
CGGGTTATCCGCCAAAGCAGGTGACCGGTTTGTATCGAAAAACGTGGTTTTGGTAGGATTAGGATCCGATAATTGAACGGTCAAAGCGATTTTTCGACCGAAATCCAAAATACCTGCGCCTAACCATCAAAAATCCCTAGGGGAAAACGGTATCTATATCATGGAAAACTTGGGATCTGACACTTACTGGCAGATCAAGCTTATGAACTTGCTGTTAATTTAGGGATTACCTTTTAAACACGCCACGGGTTCACCGGCAAGACCATTTGTGGTGAAATAATCGTCCGTACTTTTTAATGTATTGCCACAACATAGACGAAGGAACAGATCTGAACATTAAAATCGTACAAGCCGACTACTCGAACTCTCAGCATGCGAAAGATATAGGTGATCTGCTGAATGCCTATGCGTTGGACCCAATGGGTGGAGGCAAAGCCCTGGAGGAACGGGTAAAATCCTCTCTAGCCTCCGAGCTCGCCCGGATTCCCTGTGCATTCAGTATACTTTGCTATGTTGATGACAAGGCAGCAGGTCTGGTAAATTGCTTCCAATCATTTTCGACTTTTCAATGCAAGCCATTAATTAATATCCACGACGTAACGGTAAATAATGAGTATCGCGGCATTGGTTTATGTTAGCGTATGTTTAAGCGGGTTGAAGACATAGCACGAGAACGAGGTTGCTGCAAAATCACCCTGGAAGTGTTAAAGGGGAACAAAACCGCCCAAGCAGTTTACCAAAAACTCGGTTATGCTGGTTATGAACTTGATCCTATACACGGAGAATCCCTGTTTTGGCAGAAGCCGATAAACCCTTTAATGCAGTATCCTTGAAGCCATGGAACTGAGGACCTTATTTTATGATTGAGACTTATCGCGGTGTAGTTTATCCAAACCAGCTAGACCATATGGGCCATATGAATGTGCAATGGTATATCTCAAAGTTCGATGAGGGCACTTGGCATTTCCTGTCAATTCTTGGTATCACTTCTGAGTACATTCGTACGACTAACAAAGGTATGGCGGCACTGGAACAGCGTATTAAATATAAAGCCGAAGTTATGGTGGGCGATTTATTGTTCATTAAAACCCAGCCTCTTGAAATGACTGAAAAGGTTATTCGATTTATTCACTATATGTACAATGCGGAAACAGGACAAGAGGTAGCGTCCAACGAATCCATCGGCGTACATTTTGATCGCATCACACGCAAATCCTGCCCGCTACCTTCCAATGTTAAACAACAATGGATAGAACTTATGGAGAGCCATGCACCTCAACCTGCGTCCTAGCACCCTCACCAATGGAAACCTTATTATGGGTGCAGCGATAGGCCTTCCCTTACCCGCTCAAGTGCACTCCAGAAAAATTGATCTCTTGCCCAAGCGACGCCGACCTAACATTAATTAAAGAACAATCGGGAGCCGTATTAATTATGTTAAATGAAACTGAAGGCCCGGTAACAGTCAGTATTGCCCGCCGTGTGCTCAAGGGTAAAGAAGCCAACTATGAGGCTTGGTTACACCGTATTATCGATGCCGCCAAAGAATTCCCCGGCCACTTGGGTGTTGATATTTTACGTCCTTCACCCCAAACAGGCGGTGATTATGTCCTGATTGTTCGCTTTGACTCCTATGCCCACCAACGTGACTGGGAAGAGTCAGCAACTCGGGCAGCCTTGTTACAGGAACTGAGCGGGATAACCGAAGGAGAAACGTTGGTCAAAAAGGCTTCAGGCATTGAATTCTGGTTCTCTCTGCCAGAAATTCCGAGCGACGTTTCCCCTAGTCAGCACAAGATGGCCCTGGTATTAAGTGTGGTTGTCTTTGTCTTGGTGTTATTGATCAATGTATTGTTCGGCGACTGGCTCAGCACACTGCCGTTGCTGCTGCGGGCTGCTCTGCTTTCATTAACTCAGGTCCTATTGCTCACTTACCTCGTGATGCCGCAAGTCACTCGGATTTTACGCGGCTGGCTGTATAGGAATAGCTAATCGAATAAATACCCTTTCTTAAATCAGCGCCAAAACGGCCGCCACACATTGCTCTATTCCTGTAGCCGCTTCACTAATTCTATCCGCCAGCATATAAGCAGGCGTCGTCACTAATTTGCGGTTTTTATCAATACAGGCTTTTTCGACCGGACACACTCTATGCACTGCGCCCATTGCTACCAGAGTCGCCGCCGTCTCAGCATCATTGCCAATCGTACACTCAACACCCTTACCACAAATAGCTACAGCCAAGGCAGGCGCTATACAAATCAATCCTATCGGTTTACCCGCGTGATGCATGGCTTGCGCGAATTTGAGAAAATCAGGATTGACGCTACAGTCAGCGCCCTTTAGCGCAAAGTCACTGAGGTTTTTAGCCGCACCGAATCCTCCGGGAACAATAAGTGCATCGAAGTCTTCCGCCTTTGCTTCAATCAGGTCTTTAACCTGCCCACGGCTTATACGTCCAGCCTCAATCAGCACATTACGTGTTTCACCCGGCATGACTTCCCCTGTCAGGTGATTAATGACGTGCATCTGTTGAATATTTGGCGCAAAACACTGCACCTCGGCATTTGCCTTATCCAAGGCAAAAAGGGTACATACCGACTCGTATACTTCAGATCCGTCATAGACGCCACAACCGGATAAGACCACTGCTACTTTCGCCATTGCTTTATCCTCCTTTCATTAAGCGCTGTTAATCGTAATTGGACAATTCCTAACCACAACAGCCACTGCTTTTAGTTGGTTTCGTCTCTGAACAACAGGCGGCAACAGGCCGCTGTTTAAAAGGACTCGCATCATTGGTACCAAATGTACCCAAATGACGAGCCAAGGACCCTATAAAATCAAAATGTTGGTGGAAACGAGACTCTTTCAGTAATCGATAGGTGTTCCCACTCACTGCTACCGCCTCTCCCTTCACCAGAGAGTGGTTCGCATCAAAAACAAAAACATCTGGATGATGCTCAAGACTGCCACGATAAATTACCGATTGCCCATAGTTTTCAGACGTCGGCTCCAGGCATTCAATCTTAAAAAGTCGATAAGTGGCGGAATAAAAACTAATATCCCCTAGTTTTTCTTTGATCGTCTCATTTTCGATACTGAGTTCACGATACTCAACTAACCGCGGGTCAGAAAACCCTGCCTGTTTCGCTATATTGATAAAATCATTCCAATATAGAGCACCACCCAGGCACTCGCCATAAAGCACCGGATCAGAGGTCAATTCTACAGGTACTCGACGGTCGGAATAGACATCGGAAAAATACATTTCTCCACCCGGCTTAAGCAACCTGTAGGCTTGCTTAAGCACAGCCTCTTTATCCGGTGAAAGATTAATCACACAATTGGAAACGATAATATCAAAACTGTCATCGGCAAAACCCAATTCATCCAGCTTTTCAATATAGCCCTTATGAAATTCGACATTAGACTTTGCATAACCAAACTGCATGCGATGGTAATCTATGTGACGGTTTGCCACCTCCAGCTGAGCATCGGTCATATCGACGCCCACCACATAGCCCTCTTCCCCTACCAATGCAGACAATGCATAGCAATCACGTCCGGAGCCACTGCCTAAATCTAGAATACGTAGCCCCTTAAGCTGTTCCGGCGCAACCAATCCACAACCATAATAACGGTTCAGCACTTCTTCATGTACTTGACTCAATACCCTTTTCAAATAACTCGGCATTGCCGTATCGGTGCAACAGGCATCGGTTTTTAAATCTTCCGAATTTTGCAGCACATCACCATAATAATTTTTTACTTCATCTTGCACTGACATAGCGGCTTAGACACTCTCTGTTTTATCTGATCATTGTTGATTTGTTTAGCCATTAACCTCGCACAAAGGCATGAAATCGTGCAACATATTTCAGTAGTTTTTCTGGCGCATGTGCACGTTTCCAGTTTCCGGCAGCGAACTTGTTCGCCTCTGATAACGTCGGATAAATATGAATTGTTCCCAATATTTTATTTAATCCAATGCCTTGTTTCATCGCCAGGATATACTCGGCGATTAATTCCGCCGCATGATAACCCACAATAGTGACCCCTAAAATCTTATCTTTGCCCGGCACAGTTAACACCTTGATAAATCCATGATTTTCCCCATCAGCAATCGCTCGATCCAGCGCTTCCAAATCAAAACGCGTTACCTCATAATCGATACTCCGCTGCTTCGCTTCCTGCTCATTCAAGCCAACACGCGCCACTTCCGGATCCGTAAAAGTCGCCCAAGGAACCACCGAATAATCCACTTTAAATTTTCTGAATCGGCCAAATAACGCGTTAACCGCTGCATACCAGGCTTGATGCGAAGCCATGTGCGTAAACTGATAGGGCCCTGCAACATCACCACAGGCGTAAATATTGGGGTAATTCGTCTGCAAATATTCATTCACTTGAATTGTCCCCTGCGGCGTTAAATCAATATTCAGATTATCCAACCCAAACCCTTCTGTGTTTGCCTTTCTACCGACAGCGATCACTACTTCATCAAAATAAATACGAATGGATTCCCCTTTATATTCCGCGTCCAGGTACTTATTCCTCTCTGATTTAGCAAAAGCAATGGGTTGATGTGCGACTTTTATGGCTATTCCCTCCGCCTGTAACCTTTCCTGCATAAAACGAGAAACCTCTTCATCTTCTCTTGGCATAATTTGTGAGGCCAAATCCAACAGGGTGACTTTCGATCCCAGTCGAGCAAAGCTCTGGGCTAGCTCACAACCAATCGGCCCTGCGCCAATAATCAATAGAGTTTGCGGGTGCTCCTCAAGCTGCCAAAGATTATCAGAGGTCAGGTAACCAATGGCTTCTACACCCTCTATCGGTGGTACAAAAGGGCGGGCACCAGTGGCAATCACTATCTTGGGGGTAATAATTTCTCGACCATTAACTTCCACTTTATAGGGAGAAATAATCTTAGATTCCCCTTGAATACAATCTACCCCCAAAGCCGTGTAGCGCTCGACTGAGTCATGGGGTTCTACCTGTTTAATTACGGATTGAACTCGTTCCATTACCGCTGGGTAATTTACCTCTGTCTGACTTGCCTTGAGCCCAAACTCATCAGCACGATGAATATAATGATTAATTTTGGCGGAACGAATCAATGCTTTACTGGGAACACATCCGGTATTGAGACAGTCTCCACCCATTCTGTCTTTTTCAATCAATATCACCTTCGCCTTAACCGCTGCTGCGATATAAGCCGTCACCAAGCCACCAGAACCAGCGCCAATAACTAC
>JAIPFG010000236.1 GCA_021736745.1 Pseudomonadales bacterium | reverse complement strand
AAACAACCCCCCTGGAACTTTAATTTTGATGGCGCCTATCGGTTGTTAGCGCAGCAGTTCAAGACGAATGATCTGGCTAGATTTGGCTGCGATGAACTGAGCGCAGCCATTCAGTCGGCAGGCTGCCTTATCCAGTACGCCCGGCAAACTCAACGGACCGCATTACCACATATTCGCGGACTTAAGGTGGAGAAACGTGAGCAGAGTGTGATCTTGGATGCCTCCACACGGCGCAACCTGGAACTGGATACCAATCTAGCAGGCGGCAAGGATAAAACCTTGGCTTCCGTCATGAATCGCACGGCCACAGCAATGGGTAGTCGGCTCCTGTTGCGTTGGCTCAACCGCCCCCTCTGTGACCGAGAGGTTTTAATCCAACGCCAAGCCTCCATCGCTGCTTTACTCGATAATTACCGCTATGAACCGGTCCATACGGCGCTACGCCAAGTAGGGGATATTGAGCGGGTATTGGCACGTGTGGCGCTGGGTTCGGCAAGACCTCGCGACCTCATCAAGCTCAGACAAAGCTTCATCCAGCTTCCGGAAATTCAGCAATTGCTCGCTTCGGTTAATGCACCATTGATCAGCGATCTCGCTAATCAAATCTGTGAATTTCCGGAGTTAGAGGCGCTACTGCAAAACGCTATTGTCGATAATCCGCCGGTGATTATCCGCGAAGGCGGCGTGATTGCCCCCGGCTTTGATGCCGAACTGGACGAGCTGCGCGGTATCAGTGCGAATGCCGGGCAATATCTTGTGGATCTGGAAACCAGGGAAAAAGAACGCACGCGTATCAGTACGCTAAAGGTTGGTTATAACCGGGTTCATGGCTATTATATTGAAATTAGTCGCGCACAATCTGATCAGGCACCCGCCGATTACCTTCGTCGGCAAACACTAAAGAATGCTGAACGCTTTATTACGCCGGAGCTGAAAACATTCGAAGACAAAGCCCTTAGCAGTAAAAGCCGAGCACTCGCACGTGAAAAAGCTTTGTATGATTCGCTCATCAAAAAAATTGCTGAAGATTTAGGACCGCTACAGGATTGCGCCGCCGGACTGGCAGAATTGGATGTTTTGACAAATTTGGCAGAGCGCGCTGAATCGCTCAATCTATCTCCGCCAAAGTTAGTTTCGGAAGGTGAACTTTTTATCGATCAAGGCCGCCACCTGGTAGTAGAACAGGTACAGGATTCCCCCTTTGTTCCCAATGACCTTAACCTAACTGCTCAGCAGCGCATGTTAATTATTACTGGGCCTAACATGGGCGGTAAATCAACTTACATGCGACAAACAGCGCTGATTGTGCTGCTCGCCCACATTGGCAGTTACGTTCCTGCACACAACGCTGTGATAGGGCCGATCGACCGTATTTTTACCCGGATGGGCTCATCAGATGATTTAGCCGGTGGTCGTTCCACCTTTATGGTGGAAATGACGGAAACCGCCAATATACTCAATAACGCAACACATCATAGCCTAGTGCTTATGGACGAGGTGGGGCGAGGCACTAGCACTTTTGACGGGTTGTCTTTAGCCTGGGCCTGTGCCCATCATTTGGCAACGCAAATGAAACCCTACACCTTATTTGCCACTCATTATTTTGAACTAACGACTTTACCTGAACTAACGCCATGCGCAGTGAATGTCCATCTTGACGCTACTGAATATGAAGATCGCATTATATTTTTGCATAAGGTTCAAAAGGGCCCTGCCAGCCAAAGCTATGGCTTACAGGTAGCCCAGTTAGCCGGGGTGCCGCATGATGTAATCAGCGAAGCCCGCCAAAAACTGAGTGCTCTGGAGCAAGGCGAAACACTCGTCAAACAAACGAACAAAACAACGAATGCCCGTCAACCGGATCTCTTTAGCGCACCGAGCCCACACCCGGTTATCGAACAAATCAAATTGCTTAACACTGACGAATTGACTCCGTTACAAGCCTTACAGCTGCTCTATGATTTACAGCAATCGGTGCGCTAAAAGATAGCTTTTAACTTGTGTAATGCAGCAGTGGAAACTAGAATGTCGCGTTATTATGTCGTGCCTTATGGAGACCCTACCATATGACCTTTGTTGTCACTGAAAACTGTATTAAATGTAAATACACCGATTGTGTGGAAGTTTGCCCCGTAGATTGTTTCTATGAAGGCCCTAATTTTCTTGTTATTCATCCTGATGAGTGCATCGACTGCGCTCTCTGTGAACCGGAATGTCCCGCGGAAGCAATCTTGTCAGAGGATGAGCTTCCCGCCGATCAAACCGAATACCTTGAATTAAACGCTGAACTGGCGGAGATATGGCCGAATATCACCGAGCGTAAGGACGCACCAGAAGATGCCGAAGAATGGGATGGCGTTCAAGGTAAGCTACAATACTTAGAGCGTTGAGCTTAATACATACCCGTATGGCGTGATCGATAATGTCGATAAAAAAGGGTGGCTCTAGGCCACCCTTATATTTTACGTTTTGCGGCAACTGGCTAAAGATATCTTTAGCTGAAAATCGTTTCTCCGCTCAATCCTTCTTTTTCCATAATACTGCGCAGACGCTTTAGTGCCTCTACCTGTATCTGCCTTACACGTTCACGAGTTAAACCGATTTCAAGCCCCACTTCCTCCAGGGTGCTCATTTCATACCCCAATAAACCGAAGCGGCGGGCTATCACTTCACGCTGCTTATCCGATAGCTCAGAAAGCCAATTGGTCAAACTTCCCTGAAGATTACTATTTTGCAACAACTCAGAGGGATCACTAATTGCTTCGCCAGTGACATTTTCAACAACAGCGCGATCCGAATCGGGCCCCATAGGGACATCAATCGAGGTGACGCGCTCATTCAAACTCAACATCCGCTTCACATCTTGAACCGGACGATCCAACATGTCGGCAATCTCTTCCGGTGAAGGCTCATGATCGAGTTTCTGTGTGAGTTCGCGGGCTGCACGCAGATAGACATTCAATTCCTTCACCACATGAATCGGCAATCGAATGGTGCGTGTCTGATTCATCAAGGCACGTTCAATGGTCTGCCGAATCCACCAGGTTGCGTAGGTCGAAAACCGGAAGCCCCGCTCTGGATCAAATTTTTCCACCGCACGAATCAGACCGAGATTGCCCTCTTCGATCAGATCCAGCAAGGTTAAACCACGATTGACATACCGACGCGATATCTTAACGACCAAACGCAGATTACTTTCAATCATCCGTTTGCGCGCCGCTTCATCTCCCTTGAGAGCCAAACGTGAAAAATAAACCTCTTCCTCGGCATTTAAGAGGGGAGAAAATCCAATTTCATTAAGGTAGAGTTGCGTTGCGTCAAAGGTTTTTTGGTTCCCCATATCCTCATTGATTGCAATCTCTTGATCTTCGACCTCTTCCATGACATCAGCGTCAGAGTCGTCAAGGATATCTTCTTCTATTACTACTTCATCCGACTTAGCCATCGCCTTTCCTCTTTTATTATCATTCCAAGACTTGCACGATCTTAATACCTTACTGGGGACATGTGAACAAATTATTAAACTATTTTTCAAAAAAACTTATTTTTTTCACCAGCTTATCATGTCCACTTAAAGTAACTTCCATGTACAGTTTTATTTTTACTGCTAGCTCACTGTTTCGGCAAATAACTCAATGGATTGACCGGATCACCATTTTTTCTAATTTCAAAGTGCAACTTCACATTGTTGCTTCCAGTAGAACCTATTTCGGCAATTTTCTCGCCAGCTTTAACAAAATCTTTTTCTGATACCAGTATTCTTTGATTATGCGCATAAGCACTCAGATAACGGGCATCGTGTTTGATAATGACCAGATTGCCATACCCAATCAGTCCTCCACCCGCATAAACCACACTTCCCGCAGCAGCAGCCAACACAGGTGTTCCTTTGGGTGCGGCAATATCAATCCCTTTGTTATTGGCCCACTTGGAAAAAGTACCCACAACTCGCCCCCGTGCCGGCCAGCGCCATTGAACGGGGCCTGCCACAGCCACTTTATTTTGCTCTGTGGCTTTGTTAACGATGCTGGTTCTCTTCGGTTTTACCGCCACCGTTTGCTTAACGGAAGGAGTATAATTTTTCGTTCCATGCAGCCGAATCAACTGTCCTGGCTTTAACAGATAAGGGGCACCAATGCCATTAATGGCAGCTAAGTCCCGGTAGTCGCGCCCGTAGCGCCAAGCAATCGAATACAGCGTCTCCCCCTTTATAACGCGATGCTGCCCCCAGCTGACCTTCTGGGGTTTTTCCAAGTCACGCACTGGGGCATGATTATGACTCACACAACCGGCAATAAAGAGCATCAGACTTAGGATGAGACCTTTGTATGATGTAACGAACAAAGTCGCGACATGGCAAAAATCGGTGAAAAAGCAACGTTTATAGGTCATATAATGAGCATTTTGAATCGACTTTTAGCGCTAAACTACAAAGGCGCCGTCATGTTGCAGGGGTTCTCAATATCAAAAAAGTCATCGCTAGGAAGACCGTGTATTACTCATAACATTAATGGCATAGACAGTCACCACTCCAAATGAAAGCATTAGCAGCACAAGAATAAGCTGTGGGTCTGTCTGTGATAGGGCGTGATACTCACTGGGCCAAAGATTCCTCTCTTGAATTCGACCAGCAATATCCATGGCTTGCTTCCAGGGCCATACCTTATTTAACGAACCCAGCATAAAACCCGTCAGCAATGCCAACATCATTCCATGATATCGGTGCAGCAGCCAAGACAGCAGATGCGTAAAACTCAGCAATCCGGCAACACAACCCAGCACAAAAAAACTGAGCACCCCAACATTAAAATCCTTCAGCGCGTTTATGATTGGCTGATACATACCCAAAATGACCAGAATAAAACTACCGGAAATACCGGGTAAGATCATTGCGCAAATGGCCACGGCGCCAGCAAAAAATACGGTTAAACTTGTTGGCGTAACCTGTACCGTCGACATCCCCGTAAGATAATAGGCAACCACGGCACCGATGCAAAACATGAGGAAATTCCGCCAATCCGTAACCTTTACCTGACGACCGATATAAATGACTGAGGCCAAAATCAATCCAAAAAAATAGGCCCAAATCATTTTTGGATGAGTAAACAATATCCACGAAATAATTTTTGCCAGCGAAATAACACTGACCAATATTCCGCCAAAAACTAAAGCCAGAAAAGTGCCATTAATCTCCCGCCATGCCTGGGAAATCTTACCAGTTAGCAATAGTTTCAGGGTATTCCCATTGACGGAACCAATAGAATCAATGAGTTCCTCATAGATT
>JAIPFG010000235.1 GCA_021736745.1 Pseudomonadales bacterium | reverse complement strand
TACCAGCAAACCATCGGCACGCAGCATTTCTGTCAACGCATCCTCATAGCAGATTCCAGGTTTTAAAAAAACAATATCTTCAATATCGAGCGCCTTAAGAACAGGACGAAACGACTTTTCATAGCCGCTGGCCCGTAGAATAATATTCAAGGTTAATGCACTAATTTCACCACTGGATTTTAGTTCTGCAATTGCCTGAAAAAAGTGACTGGGATTTCGCTCCCAGGAATAGAGAATACCGCTGTGCAACAAAATTAGTGGGCCGGATTTAACGTTTGGTTTGGGTTTGGGTTTGGGTTCTGATCCTGCGGCCCTTTTCTCAACGGCTTGAAATATTTCCTCATCAAACCCGTTTGAAATAATTTTAAACTTCTCCGGATCAAAGCGGGGATAACGATCCTGATACATAGCTAACGTGCCGGGGGCGGTGAACACTACCTTGTCTGCTTGCTCAACGGTTCTTTTTTCTATCCAACGATAGACCTGCCTTTTCCTCTTTTCGTGAGGGTACTGCTCTTCCGTCATGGAATCACGAAAATCAGCAACCCAGGAAATACCGGTTAAACGATGTAACGTCAACCCAATGAGCTGTGCTGTTGCTATAGGGTAAGTAGACCATAGTACATTGGGCCTATATTTCCTGATCATCTTCAATCCCGAGATAACCGCCATGGGTAACCACGTCGCCCACCTGTCCGGAAGTGCTAGAAATCCTGGATATCGCCCGGAAAAAGATAAATGGCGGGCAGTATCCAATCCAAACGCCCTCTCCACCAACACACCCGGCGGAATATCTTTAAGTTGATTATCGCTGATTAACGGGTATCCCCGAGGAGCTATCGACAGGACCATGGGCTCCCACCCATAGTCATTTGAATAACGCGCCAAGGATAAGGTTCTTTGTAATCCACTGCTAATTAGAATGGGTGGGAAATGATAGGCAATGAGTAGTACTTTTTTCACTCGGCACGCACCCACTGGGCAGTTACGTCAGACATATCATTCAACCAACTTCTCTGTGAAAAAGTATGATCGGCTGAAGGAAAATCCACTCGACTCAGATTTTTTTGTTCGAAAACACTTCGCCATTGCGCGTTTGTATTCAGTAAATCATTAAACTCCGCTGCCGTCAGGTCTTGACCGCTAACAACGGTTAAGACATCCCCATTAAATGCCTTGATTCCCATAAGCATCCTTTCTTGCAAACCCCGCTCCTTGCTTACCTCTCCCCTTTTTGCCTGTTTGGCCGGTGTCAGGCTAATTTTTATGGTATTCGCAAATTCTTTTAGTGACTTCTTAATGTTCACGTCACCGGACAGAAGTCTTCGCCAGAAATCCATTTCCAATAATTGCCGAAAATAATAGTACTTGATATAGGTTTTAGCTTTAGAACTGCCCATTGTGACCCAGGGGTTTACTAAAATTAACCCGCCGACTCTTTTATCCTTATGCCCATATAAACAGGCTGCAGAGGCGCCATCACACAACCCCCAAATAACCACTCGTTTCATTCCGCCTGACAATAAAAAGAAAGTATCTATTGCCGATTTGATATCATCCTGAATACCTTCAAATGACGAAACAGATCCCTCACTATCTCCCATTCCTTTGTAGTCAAACCGAAAAACAGGGATACCCTGCTGACTCAATCGGCGAGCCATGATCACAAATTGTCTATGACTGCCCACGCGATATTGAGGACCACCGACAACAATCAACACCCCGGTGGAACAGGAAACATTATGATGGTGATAAATTCCAACCAGACTGTTGAGGCCACTCTTGAATATGACTGGCTGTTCCATAAATTCACTCATCACTCATCTTTAAGATGATGATCGTCGAAGTAGTAAGTGAGACAACCCTAATCCTTCCGATTAAAGTTTAAGGCAAGCCTTAGCAAAAACCTGATTGGTGTTTTATCCCAGGGAGTGAATCTATTAATCAGAAAAGGATTGGTTTCTTTGCAAAGGGTGCCCCAATCGGAAGTAAATGCCGCTTTAAAGTCCAACTTTTCCACCAGTTTTGCATGTTGAACCGTGAAATGTTGCCCTAATTTACCGTAGGGATAGGCAAAGTATTTAATATTCTGGCCACTGACTTCATTGAGGTAATACTTACTTTCTAAAATATCTTGTTCCGCTGCGTCAATCGGAACAACAGAGAGCATGGGGTGGTTCATTGTATGGCAGCCTATTTCCATACCTCCATCCACCATTTTTGCGATCTGCGCCTCATTTAACATCGCGCGTCGAAAGTTCCTCTCCCTCGACAATCGGGTTATGTAGGCGACTTTTCTATTTTGTTCTTTAGGCGCCAAATTTTTTAATTGTTCATTCAGCACCAAATTGGCATTCACTTTTTCTTCTTCATTGGCTAAAGAAATAATACCAAGGCCTATTTCGGTCAAATCCACCTTTTCACAGTCAAATTTGAGAATCGCCTCGGTAAGTCTTTGGTTCCAAATATTACCCTCTTTTACGGCATTACCAACGACAAAGAAAGTGGCCATAAGACCATATCGATTCAGTATCGGCAGAGCTTCGGTATAGTTATCAAGATAGCCATCATCAAAAGTAATGGCCACAGATCGTCTTGGTAGGGAATCTTTTTTTAATAGCTCGAGCGCTTGGTCGAGCGTTAAGACATTAAAGACCTTGCTGACCAGCCGCATCTGCCAATTAAATGCTGCAACACCAATAGCACCTTCGTCCAGCATATTGACGTTTTCCGGCAGCACATGATGGTAAATGAGTACGGTCAACCGTTTCTTAGATCCAAAGGGTGAAATAGTATTTACCGCTATCTTTAGCGCTCCCCAAAACCAGGAAGGACCAGCGATCAACATGCGGACAAATAAGTTGTTCATTGTTTTCTCTGTTGGCCGAGTTCGTGCTTAGTTAACCACTCTCCAAGCACCATTAAAATCCAAATAAGCTCGCCATAATACGAGGCATGATTCTCTTGGTGTTGTTTTTTTGCAAACTCAATGAAAGATTCCGGGTAGATATTAAAACTTTTGAGTTTATCGAGCGCGTTATAAGCATAAGTACGCAACTCAGCATCTTCTTGAATCCAGAGACCGAAAGGCAAGCCAAACCCATGCTTTTTCTTATGGATAATTTTATTGGGTAAAAATCCTTTTACGGCATTTTTGTATATCCTGCGTAACTTGGTCAAATTCACCTTATAGTGCGAAGGAATATCGCAAGAATATTCAATTAAATCATCATCCAGCATCGGAAATTTAACATCAACTCCAGCCAAATCACACATACTTCTCACTTTCAGTAAATCGTTATCGGTCAAAGTATGTTTCCAATCCAGATACAGCATTTTACTGACAGCCGTCGCTTTCTCTGGCGTCTGAAATACCGTCTGGCAAAGCTCTTCCGGATAATTAGTATCTACCGATTGCATAAATGATGGTGTAAATACTTCCGAAACGTCGATTTTGTTTAAGAAATTGTATTGCTCCAATCTCTGCGGCAATCCAATTTCCGCTTGCTTAATGTAACTGCTTAACTTCCTTGTGAGTTGTGCCCTCCCGATCAAACCATCTTTTGCTGACTCATGTAAAAAGGACCTTACGCCCGATGGCAACAGGTGATAAAGTTCAAAGATCAATTGCTTTTGATAACGAGTATTCCCCGCAAAAAGTTCATCGCCACCATCACCGGCAAACAAGGTGTTTACGCCATTTTGTTTAGCGAAGTCAGCACAACAAAATACGGGGATCACAGAGGAATTACCGAAAGGTTGCTCCATATGTTGAATGATTTGCGGCAATACATTCAGCACATCACCCGGCGTTAGAATTTTTTCGAAATGTGCGAGCTGATATTCATCAGCCGCAATTCTGGCATAGGGTAACTCATTGTATTCTTCAATCGGGAAACCAATGGAAAATGCCGAAACGCTGGTATCTTTCGACTTGGCCATAAAGCCAGCCACAGATGAACTGTCCAAACCACCACTTAAAAAACAACCGGCATCGCCCTGAAACCGATAGCTCGCAATAGTGTTCTTTAATTTTCGGTAAAGGCCAGAGGCTATTTCCGATCCGCTCTTTAAATTATCTTCCCTAAATCGTGGCACCCAGTATTTTACTGTTTTGACATCACCTTGTTCCCATAATAGATAGCACGCGGCATCGACACGGAAAACACCTTCATAAATGGTTCCGGGGGATGGAATCATGTGAAAATAGGTGTAATTAAAAATTGCCTGGTTGCTGAGGCTGACATTAACAGAGGAGTGCTGAACCAACTGAGTCAAATTATCTGAAAAAATATACCCAGCCTCAACCGTCTTTGCATAATAGACAGGGTAAGTACCCAGCTTATCCAATGCAATAATCATCCGATCATTGATCTTATCGCGAATAACAAAGACAAAATGGCCTTTGATACGCTCGAACATATCAAAACCATATTTTTTATATTCATCTGAAATTAACTGGGCATTTAGATTTTGGGCAACGGCGACATCGCCTAATGGATGAAACCGAGGTTCTCCACGCACAATCACTTCGACGTGCTCATCAGAAAACCGCCCAATTCCCTTTCCATCAGCGAAGAGAAGATCGTCCTGGTTATCCATCTCCAGCCGCTTCGCGTGACTCAAAGCCTCTTTTTGAGCTGAGCTATCCTGCCCGGTTTGGCCAATGAAATATTCCATCTATTAAAGCCAACCGCTATGAGAAAAGTGGTAAAAAGAATCAGCACAGATTGTCATACAAAATCCCAAAAGTTAATGCCTCATGTCCTGGCATAATTGCGAACCACCGAATGTGGCAACCTTAACCATTACCGATTTAATGAAATAAATTTCAACACTCGATTTTTTACACGAGGCAGAAAAATATGACGGAATGCCAGCATTCGCCCTCTTAAGGTTTTGTTAAATATAGCCAACCCCCAGCGTTCCTGCATTTTAAATCCCCAATCTTTTTTATAGCCATCGCCACCGATAAGAAAATCAATTTTGCTCACGCCGTCCTCGTCGATAGCATGCCTTAACATTTCGAACGTTAATATGCTACCCACAGAATAAGCTTTAAATTTTTCATCGTGCGCTAATTTAAAAATTGAACCAACTCCCGCCGCCACGTACCACAATTGCACCGCACAGGGGACCGAATTGACATACAGGATACCGATTCTCGTCCAATCATTCAGCGTAGCTTGCTGTGAGAATTTGGCAATAAACGCTGGCTTCCCCTCCGGTTTCTTCCAACTCGCATTGTACACTGCCTCAAACTCCCGTAGCGCCGGGCCGATATCTTG
>JAIPFG010000234.1 GCA_021736745.1 Pseudomonadales bacterium | reverse complement strand
CATATAACGAATCAGGAAACCCGGGCGCTTTTCGAGGCCGATTGGCGGGTGACACTGGATCCGGATCCGGGGCTACGGATTCCAAACATGTTTGATGCCGCTATTGATAATCAGTTTAAGGGCCTCTACTGTCAGGGAGAGGATATTGCCCAATCTGACCCGGATGTCCAGCATGTCGAAGCGGCCTTGAATTCCCTGGAATGTTTGATTGTGCAGGACCTATTTCTTAACGAAACGGCTAAATATGCCCATGTGTTTCTGCCCGGATCGAGCTTTTTAGAAAAGAATGGTACTTTCACTAACGCCGAGCGCCGGATATCACCGGTTCGTAAAGTCATCCCGGCGATCAGCGGCAAAGAGGATTGGCAGATTACCTTGGATTTGGCCGCTGCCCTCGGTTACCCGATGCATTATGATCATCCTTCCGACATCATGGATGAGATCGCACGGCTGACGCCGACCTTTGCTGGCGTCAGCTACGATAAACTCGACCGTATGGAGAGTATCCAGTGGCCATGCAATGAAGAGGCTCCCGAGGGAACACACGCGATGCACGTGGACCATTTTGTGAGAGGCAAAGGATATTTTGCGTTAACCGAATATGTGGCCAGCGAAGAAATAGCCAGCGCTAAATTCCCTCTATTATTAACTACCGGCCGCATAATCTCGCAGTACAATGTCGGTGCACAAACCCGGCGCACCTCGAATAGCGCCTGGCATCCGGAGGATGTGCTGGAAATTCATCCCCAGGATGCCGAGGAAAGAGGCATCGCCGAGGGCGACTGGGTGGGTATACAAAGCCGTTCCGGGGATACGGTGCTGCATGCCAGGATCAGCCCGCGTATGACGCCGGGTGTGGTGTATACCACTTTCCACCATCCGGTGTCTGGCGCCAATGTGGTGACAACGGATAATTCCGACTGGGCGACCAACTGTCCTGAATACAAGGTTACTGCGGTGCAGGTCAGCAAAGTAACTACACCGACAGCCTCGTCTTGGCAGGCAAGGCAAAAGCGTTTTGATCGCCAGCAGCGACAATTGCTTCCTGCAACTGAGAACGACTAGCGCCTATGCCTCTTTGCCTGATTGAGAGGTGAATGCTTGTTGGTAAGCAAATAATGGATTGGATCTGTCGTCTTACGATGAGTGATGCGTTGGATAGGAGAAATGGTAGCAATGACCGGACAACAAATTAACCACTTGGTCAAAATGGCAAACCAGATTGTCTTGAATCTGTCTGCTACCGGCGATGATGAAGAGGTCGCCCGACAAGCCTGTGAACATATGCGAAAATGCTGGTCTCCTCTGATGAAAAGAGAGATGGCAGATTATTTGAATCAGCAAGGCGAAGGCTTGTCGCCTGTGGCTTATCGGGCAGTTGCTCAGTTGGTCGCTCCTATTTAACGAGCGGAGAGCGCAATATCTCCAGTACACTCCCTTCTTAGTACAAGTAAAGCCAGGAAATGAGCCTAGCTTAAAAATTTTTATCTTCGGGTCCGCTTTGCACAACTAGCCACACCAAAATAATCCTGTTGCAGCAGTCAAGAATGCTTGGCAAGATAGTGGTGCTTTATTTTATTCCTCTGGATCACCCGGTCATGTGTATGATGCGACTACTCCCCTCGATAATGCTAGCCTGTTTGTCTGTTACTGGAGTTGCGCTTGCCGATCAGCCCGGTTTTAGCGAATGCCTGGGGCGAATTCAGGTTCTTGCTCGACAACAGAACTTGCCTGAATGGGTTGTTCAGGAAGTGGTGCCAGCACTCGAACAGCAGACCCGCGTTATTGAACTTGACCGCAAACAACCGGAATTTATTCAGACATTTGAACAATACTTTAAGGCGCGGGTCACGGAGCAGCGGGTGGAGCGGGGCCGTCAGTTGTTTGCGGAGCATCGTGATTTTTTAGCCACACTGACCCGGCAATATGGGATTCCTGGGCAATATCTGGTTGCTTTTTGGGGGCTGGAAACGAATTTTGGTGGTTATTTGGGGAAAATGCCCACGCTCGATTCATTGGCAACTCTGGCCTGCGACGAACGGCGTAGCCAGTTTTTTACTGAGGAATTACTGACGGCGCTGCAACTGCTGGTGCGTGAGAAATTGTCAGTGCAGAATATGCGCGGCTCCTGGGCGGGAGCCATGGGACATGTCCAGTTTATGCCGACGACTTATCGCCAGTATGCCGTTGATGGTGATGGCGATGGGATTGTCGACCTGTGGCAAAGCACGAGGGATGCCCTTGCTTCGGCAGCCAACTATTTGAGTAAAAGCGGCTGGAAAACGGGTGAACGCTGGGGGCGACAAGTGTTGCTACCTGAAAATTTTCCTTATAGTGAAGCAGAACTCGGCAATCAACAGCCACTAACCTACTGGCGTAAACTTGGACTATTACGCGCTGACGGCACTGGTCTGCCAGCCTTGCCATTGAAAACGTCGATTGTGTTACCGGCGGGGCATACCGGACCGGCTTTTGCGGTATATCCGAATTTTAATGTGATCTTGCGCTGGAACCGTTCCCAGTCCTACGCCATTGCAGTAGGGCGTTTAGCGGACAGAATTGCTGGCGGACAAGGTATGGCGGAATCAGTGTTTAAGCCAACGCCGGTATTGAACCGTAGTCTGATTGCGCAGCTACAGTCATCACTTAACGAGCAGGGGTATGCGGTGGGAGAAGCGGACGGGATTATTGGCCCTGCAACACGGGCTGCTCTGCGTGATTATCAGACCCGTCAGGGCTTGGTCGCCGACGGCTTCCCCGATCTGTCGACGCTTTCAGCCTTGGGTTTACACGGACAGTCTCAATGAAGTTGACATCAGTTTGGAGGAGTTTTGCTGCCAAGCTTAAGCAACACTTACAAATGACGGTAGTGGTGGTTTTACTTCTGGTGCTGTTGATCTATCTTTTGGGTGGATTCCGTACGGATTTTCAACCGCTACCCGATATGGCGGATTATCCTACTGTGATGGAACGAAAAACGGCTTTTTTTACCTATCTCCGGCCTATTGTGGAGTTTCACAATAACAAAATTCTTGAGAATCGAAAGCAATTATTCAGCATAGCTGATCAACTCAATGCCAAGGGTAAAATATCCTGGTGGGATGAACTCTGGTTAAAACAATTAGCTGAGGAGTACGATGTAAACTGGAATACGGAAGCCATTAGCGATTCTATTACGACGTTAAAAAGACGAGTTGATATGATACCGACTTCACTTGCGCTGATACAGGCAGCGAAGGAATCCGGCTGGGGAAGGTCACGATTTGCGATGCATGGTAACGGATTATTCGGGCAGTGGTGCTACGATCCGGGTTGCGGTATCGTACCGAAAAACAGGCTACCCGGAGCCCAGCATGAAGTGCAGACTTTCAATACGGTAAGCGATTCGGTGGCTAGCTATTTAAAGAATCTTAACACGGATGAAAGATACCGACCTTTAAGAATGATCCGCCAGCAATTGCGTGAATCCGGAAAGGAACCGGACGGCCTCTCCTTAGCTGACGGGTTACTGTTTTATTCCGAACGTCGACAAGCCTATGTGGAGGAAGTAAAGAAGATGCTGCGTAGGTATCAGGCGCAACAACAGGCCGCGATGGTAACGGATGAAAAAGTTCTTTAGATTTTACCGGTGGCTTGGTCGGACATTGTTGCAGTCTTTGTCATTGCTCTTATTGGCGACGTCTGCGCTTGCTGTTGATCATCATGCGGTAGTGCTGTTGTATCATCATGTCAGCGAGCAAACCCCGGCATCCACCAGCGTCACTCCAGTCGTTTTGGAGCGACACCTTGAATATCTGGCGCAACAGGGTTTTACGGTGTGGCCCTTAGGACGCGTGATGAAAGCCTTGTCCAAGACAGAGGCAATACCGGAAAAGACAGTAGTGATCAGTTTTGACGATGCCTATCTTTCGGTTTATACCGAAGCATTTCCCCGGTTTCAACAACGGGGTTGGCCATTTACACTGTTTGTTAGTACCGAAGCAATTGATAATGGCTATAAAAACTACTTGAATTGGGACCAAATCCGCGAGCTGGCTGCCGCGGGTGTTGAGATAGGAAACCATAGCCATAGCCATGCGCATTTGGTACGCCGACAGGTCAATGAATCCACCGAGCAATGGCAACAAAGAGTAATGGCGGATATCCATCGCGCCAGTGCTCGTTTAGAGAAGGAAATAGGAATAACCACCAACCTATTCGCCTATCCCTACGGCGAATATTCTCCGGACCTTAAAAATATTGTCGGAACGCTGGGCTACCTTGGTATTGCCCAGCAGTCGGGTGCGATCGGAGTGGACTCCGACCTGTTGGCTGTCCCGCGCTTTCCAATGGCCACGGGTTATTCTGATATGAAGCGTTTTGCGACCAGTGTCAATGCCCTCCCTTTACCGGTACGTTCAGTTATTGTGGATAAACCTGGTACGATGGATGATCGCATTAATCAACTACAGCTAACCCTGGCAGAGGGTAGCTATGACATAAAGCAGTTGGCTTGCTACAGCGCATCTGGGGAAGTGGTGCCTTTAAAAAGCAATGATGATTTATCGCTGCGTATTACACTTAATTTGGCCAAAGTGGGTTCCGCCGGACGTAATAAAATTAATTGTACCGCTCCAGCGAAGGGAGAGAAGGGGGTGTATTATTGGTATTCTTATCAATGGCTGATGAAAAAAGCGGATGGCCGGTGGTATGAGGAGTAGCAAAATAAAGGAAGAAGTACGCCATTCCCTTTTGTATAGAAGGCGTTCAGCATCTTGATCAGCCCTCATTTTCAAATGAAGGTGGAATAAAACACTTCTCCATTCGTCAAGCCAATTTGACTGACATGGAAGATTAAAGGGAAGTTCTTCCGGCAAGCAAACTTCAACTAGCTAATTGACTTAAATGACAGTCATTAGACTTCAATTGGCGCATTAAGCTTTCCTTAAGCTAACTCCGCTAGTCTATCTAATAACAAAATCGGATAGTTCTCAGGTAGCGAAAATGAATGCTATTGTTCAGAATCAATTTGTACTTACAAAACGTGATGCTAGGTTCCACCACTCTATTCATCGATTATTGCAACCTTGTCCAAAGGTGGAGCTTCATCGTGCTCACTCAGTCAGCCGTCAGACAGTGGAAGGCTATGTTGCCAAGAAATTTGCTGATGCCTATGGTGCCACCATCACGGAGTTTATGCCTAACCTGTTAAGCTTGAGCTGCCATCATCAATTATCATCGGTAGCGGGGCTTCGCTCCGCACAATACCACCCCCTATTCCTGGAGCGTTATCTCAACCAGTCGGTAGAAAAC
>JAIPFG010000233.1 GCA_021736745.1 Pseudomonadales bacterium | reverse complement strand
GCCAGAGCCTGCAGACGCTTCAGTTCTCTACCTTGGGCCAATTTCATCTTACCGATTGCTTCCAGCACTAGGGTATCCCTTTGTGGCTTCACCCGCTGTTCGGCCTGCGCCAACATATCCGTTAGTTGTGTCTGCGCATGTCGTACCAACTGACGCGCAATCGCTTTTTTTACGCGTCCAACTCGCTGGTTTAACCGCTCATGCGTCAACACAGCTGAAAAGTCCTTGTTATCCACATCCAGCAGGATACGTACGGAAGTCAAGGGTAAGTAACGGGACAACTGTAATTGCGCGGGTGCCGGACAGTTCAGCACAAATACCGATTCTAAGAGCAAAGTACCGGGCTTAAGCGGTGGCAATTTCAGGGTACAGACAGCGGTATTACCAAACTCTTCGCTCAATACCATGTCCATTGCCCCGACAACCATCGGATGTTCCCAGGTAAGAAATTGAATATCTTCTCTCACCAGCGCCAGTTGTCGCGAGTGTGTGACCGTGACACCTCCTTCGGGCAAACCAGGAAAATGTGCGCTGATCATATGATCTCCAGGGTGCAACACCAAGCTGTTCGGGCCATGGGTTTCCTGTTCGACACCAAATTGCTCGAATACTCGCGACATATAGTCAAAAAGTTCCTGGCCACGCTCTTGGCCATTGATCATGCTGACTATATCGTTAGCAATCTCCGGTTTGCAGGAATTAAGCTCTAACAGTTTATCTCGGCCCTGTTGCAAAGCCTGTTGTAATGTTTCCCGCAATTTCCTGGTGTTCGCAATCAACAGCTCGGCACCATCCCCTGTAAGCAAACTTTGTTGTAGTAGCTCATCATAACGTTGAAAAATAGCCTGACCAACGGCGCTGGTCTGCTCAAAGCCATTAATGCCCTCATGATGCCAGCGCAATAAGGTTGCTTGTGCACTGTGCTCAAGGTGAGGCACATGTATTGTGACTGTCTCTCGCTGACCAATTCGATCCAAACGGCCAATTCGCTGCTCTAACAAATCAGGGTTTAACGGCAAATCAAACAGGATCAAATGGTGGGCAAACTGAAAATTGCGTCCTTCACTGCCAATTTCAGAGCAAATCAAGACCTGTGCGCCCTCATCCATTTCTGCGAAATAGGCGGCGGCTCTATCCCTGGCCACCAGATCCAACCCCTCATGAAACACAGCGGACTGAATTCCTTTTTTTCGTCTGAGGTATTCCTCCAGTGCAATGGCCGTTTCTGCTCGCGCACAAATGACTAAGGCCTTGGTTGGGCGGTTTTTACTGAGCCACTGAATGAGCCATTGCGCCCGCGGATCCTGGTCAGTCCAGTTATCACCCAGAATCAGCTCAGGATAGAGGCGCTGCTCAATGCAGCCTGTATCTGATATTACCTGCTGCAGTGCTAAGGGTGCTGGCAGAGGATGCGAGACCAGTTGACGCTTGGGAAATCCTTTTACATTATCCCGTGTATTACGAAACAGTACGCGTCCGGTACCATGCCGATCCAGCAGTGCACCAATTAATGGCTCAACAATCTGACCGAGTGATTCTTCGCTTTGTTCGTTTTTCGCCCAACGCCGGAGCGGCGCAAGGCTTTGCTGGTCGAGATATTGATTGAGTTGGTTCAGTAATTGATTCAACTTTTCAGGTGTCTGCTTCCCACCGGTATTTAACTTCGTCGTTGTTTCTACCCACCCCAAGAGCGCCTGCACCACACTATTAATATGCTGATAATTCGCTTCCTCTTGTCTGAATTTATTCAGATCGTAGTAACGATCAGGATCGAGCAACCGTAACCGGGCAAAGTGACTGTCCAAGCCTAACTGTTCCGGTGTGGCGGTCAAAAGCAATAATCCCTGAGCAACCTGAGCGAGCCCTTCCACGCAACGATAAGCGGGGCTAACCTGCTGCTCTGTCCACTCCAGGTGATGGGCCTCATCGACCAACAACAGGTCCCAAGCACAGGCCTTCGCTTGCCGCTGCGCCGATTCATTTTCAACCAGAAAGGAAATAGGACAGAGCACTAACTGGGCGGATTCAAAGGGATTGCCTTCATCCAGTGCTATTGCCTCATAGCGATCCTGGTCCAGGATGGTGAAATGCAAGTTAAAGCGCCGCAACATTTCCACTAACCATTGGTGGATCAGATTTTCCGGCACTAAGATCATCACCCGGCTCGCTCTACCGCTGATGAGCTGTTGGTGGGTAATCAAGCCAGCTTCAATGGTTTTACCCAAACCCACCTCATCGGCCAACAACACTCTGGGGGCAAAACGTTTTGCCGTTTCGTGGGCGATATAAAGTTGGTGCGGCAGTAACTGAACACGCGCACCCAACAAGCCACTCACAGGAGACTGCTGATGACGGCGAATTTGTTCAATGGTTTCGCAGCGTAATTCAAAACGCTTATTATGATCAATTTGGCCAGCAAACAAACGCGCTTTCGGCGTGCTGATCTGAGTAAAGGCGTTCAGCTCCAACTCATGCAGTTGGTGCACCCGTCCTTCACTATCGGTGCCGGTATAGACGAAACAACCATCAACAGTATCCACCTTACCCACCTTGATCCGCAGGTCGTCCATGCTGACAATTTCATCCCCCTCTGCATATTGCACGCGACCTACCGGTGCATTATTGATCGCATAGGTTCGTCGTTCGCCGACGGCGGGAAAACTTAACACCAGTTGCCGATCAATGACTTCGACCACAATACCAAGACCAAGATTTGTTTCTGTTTCACTGACCCAACGTTGGCCGGGAATAAAAGCTGGCACTGACAACATTTCCTCTAAATGATAGAAATAACCCGTATCGGTTATAGTGGCGCGGATGATAAGGTATAAGGCACATTGAATCACTTATTTTTACGAATTGAGATCAAACTATGGCGCTAAAAGCCACCATCTTTAAAGCAGAAATCAATATCGCCGATATGGATCGACATTATTATGCGACGCATACACTGACTATTGCGCGACACCCTTCCGAAACCGACGAACGGATGATGTTACGGTTATTGGCTTTTGCCATGAAGGCCGACAAAGACCTTCGTTTCAGCAAAGGACTGAGCACAGAAAAAGAGCCGGAGCTCTGGCAAAAGAGTTTAACCGATGAAATTTTGCTCTGGATTGAACTGGGGCAACCGGATGAAAAAAGGATCCGCAAAGCCTGTCATCAGGCACGAAAGGTTATTATCTATTGCTATGGCGGGCGCTCCGCCGAAATTTGGTGGGACGCCATCAAACCCCAACTCAAACGATTTGATAATCTCACAGTTATTCATGTGCCGTCGGAAATATCCCAGGCGCTGGCCAATATGGCGGCCCGCACCATGCAATTAAACGTCAGCATTGATGATGGCCAGGTCAGTATCAGCGACAAAAGCACAACCGTTTGTTATGAACCTGAACGATGGCTAAAACCAAATTAGCCGATGAGTTATTAGCAACCGGCTACGGGTGGCTATCAAATACGCGCCGTAATAATTCGGTGCTGCGTTGAAGTGGGTCATTGCGAATCGCGGCCTCTTCAACCGCCAGATAGTGAAACACGCCATCCAAACATTTATCCAGGGTGTAATTCGTAAGATCGGCTTTCACGTCCGGAACGAAAGGAATTGACCGATAGCGTCCTATGACATTTTCGTAGGCTTGTAGTACGCCAACTTCAGCTAAGCTATTATCAATGACCGGCCGCATTGCTGCCTTCAAGGGGTCACTCGTTTTCTCTTTAAAGTAGTGAGTTGCCGCATCATCGGCACCGTTAAAAATACGTTTTACGTCATCAATACTCATGGCTTTAATCGCATCCAAAAATAGCGTCTTTGCCTGTGGTGTTGCCTTTTCCGCCGCTCGATTTAGCTTCTCTTCCAAATCATTCATCATCGCCCCCATTCCAATTTTATCCAGGGTCGATTGCACTACTTGCAACTGCTCCGGCAACTCAATATGAATCGCCTTATCCGTGTTAAAGCCATCGGACTTGCCCAGTTGTTGAACAACTCGTTCAGTACCTACACGCAAAGCCTCTTTCAAGCCTTCAGTCATATCTTTCGCCGTAAGAGACACGCTATTATCTCGAAATATGCCGCCTAAGAAAGATTTCCCTCTCTCCCACCACTGGGTTTCTTCGGCAACCAATTCGACAGAGAAAGTGGATAAACCAAAGGCGATCAGCAATGTGTATATTACTTTGTGTTGTGCGTATAGAAAGTGATGACTTGGCATAACAATAACCCTCAAATAGTCGCTATTCAGAAGATTATCATGGCAGGAGGTAAGAAGTTAGCAAGACGGACTGATGTAGATTTAAATCAAATATTTGGTTGTTACTATGACTGCATCAGATGACGACACACCGGTTTCCCATTAAAGCGCTCGCCGGGCACGACTCCCGCTTGTTCGAGGCGATAAAGACGATCAACGGCAACTTTTAAAACATCGTTCTTAACCAAGGTTTCTTCTTCATTAGTACGGCCTGGCATTGGATAATCCTCTATCACCCGAACCTTAACACGCTTTTCCAAGAGGGCTAACACTTCAACCTTCACTGCAAAGAATTCAGGCCAATTGGGATGCAGCGTTCTCTGAAAGCAAAGGTAAGCATGATCGCCGATACGATAATTTTCTGCACTGGCTGTCACTGATAACGCCAGCACTAACAAAATCAACAACCGTACGACGATCTCTGCCAAGGATTTAGAATGACTAAACAAACTAAAACCTTCCAACCTAGTCAATAATGGCGACCAATTCCACATCAAAAATCAACGCCGCATAGGGGCCAATTTTTCCACCGGCACCACGCCCACCGTAAGCAAGATTATGTGGCAAATAAAGTCGCCATTTCGACCCGACCGGCATCATCATAAGCGCCTCGGTCCAACCGGAAATAACACCGTTGACCGGGAATTCGGCTGGTTCGCCACGTTGATAGGAGCTATCAAATACAGTCCCGTCGATCAATGTGCCATGATAGTGGGTACGAACGTTTGACGTCGCTTTCGGCAACTCACCTTCACCCTCAGTTAATATTTCATACTGCAACCCGGAAGCCGTCACGATCACACCGTCGCGCCTAGCGTTAGCCGCTAAAAATTCTTCTCCAGCAGCAGCATCTAACTCACCCTTTTTTGCCTGTTGAGCTTCCATACGCGCTCTAATAGCGTTAAAAGCTTCCTCTAATAATCTCGGATCAACTGCTGAGTCCTGCCCCTTAAAAGCACTCACCAAACCTTCGCTCACGGCAGATACGTCCATTCCCTCAAATGGATTTTGCATAAGCTGCTAACCCATCTGACGTCCAATCC
>JAIPFG010000232.1 GCA_021736745.1 Pseudomonadales bacterium | reverse complement strand
TTATTGGCCTGTCGGCTAATCCAGACCGTAATTTTGGCTATATGATCATGTGGATACTGCTCTATGGCGCATTAGGGTTTTTGGCGATGCCGACTGCCTATGCCCTCGTGGGTATGGATGGAGTGCTGGTGTTTTTTGCCATTTTTACCTTGAGCGCGTTGCCGTTTATTCGTTATCTGCCGAACTCTGGAAAAGAGCATGGGCAGGTGGATGCAAGGGCGGTTAATTTGGCGCTCGGATACCGGGTGATGGCGGTGGCGACGATGTTCGTTTATTTCTTGGCTCAGGGAGCTGTTTGGGCTTATTTATTTTTAATTGGTGTTAGTGGTGGTGGTTCAGAGCAGGAGGTTTCCAACGGATTAACCCTGTCCCAGTTTGCTGGCGTAGCGGGGGCCTTCACGGCCGCCACGTTGGGAATTCGCTGGGGGCGGATTATTCCGCTGACAGTAGGTGTAGCGGGTAGTATTGTTTCTTTGTTCTTTTTATTTGGTGAGATGGGAGCGCTGCTCTACGCTATTGCCGTCTGTGTTTTTAATTATGCGTGGAACCTGGTGCACCCTTTTCTATTAGCCTCAATGGCGAGTTTTGATCGTAGTGGAAAAATTGTAGTGCATGGTGTCGCAGCTCAGATGCTGGGTTTGGCGATTGGGCCGGCGTTGGCCGCTTCAGTCATTATGAAGGATAACTATAGCAGTGTAATCTGGCTGGGTATGGCGTTATTTGCAATGAGTCTGTTGTTAATTCTACCGCCCTTGATACAGCAAAAAAAGAAGATGAGAGCATACTAAAGAGGGTTGATAATTTTTATCAAAATAACCCCTTCTTTTCAGGTGTTCTTGTCTTTTAACCATGCGTTGATGGTTTGGTGTGTTAATTTACCGCTCACCGCAATACGGTGATGGGAAGTGTCATAAAAATAGCTGCGCGGCATTTCGCCGAACCATTCAGGGTCAATGTGATAGCGGAGTTTTTCGATGCTGTCGCTGGCAAAGATCCAGCTATCCACACCCTCCAGCCCAAATTCAACAAGTATCGCGTTAAGGGTATCCTGTTGGCTAAAGTGGTCCGTTGAGATTAAGACCAGGTTAAAGTTTTCTCCCATGCGTTTTAATTGGCTGAATAATGCCAACTCCTCTCTACAGGGAGGGCACTCAATCGACCACATGACCAGGAGGAAGGGTTCATTTTTATAGTGGTTTTCGATCACGGCAATACTGTCTTCTGAAAACGCTTGTTGCTCCGCGGCTGCTGGAACCGCTAACATCAGTAGGAGTGTTAATATTCCAGGGTATAAAATAGATTTTCCGATCATTGGTTCTGCACCTCCTGCCGAATGGAAAGGGGGATCAAACGGAATCCTTCATTTTTCGTGAACCAGCTCAGATAGGCCTGACTTCCTTTCTGGACTAACAAGGGATGGTCTGAGGCCTCCTCGGTTTCTGCAATGACCTGAGCCGGCTGCCAGTTAATGCCATCATCTTCAGAAGTGGTCAACATAATCAGGGTTTTTTTGCCATCGAAAATTTTCCAGGCGGCGAATAACAATCCATGATGCGGCCGTAACAATTGGGGATGGCTCGCGCCAGGTGAATGGGTGAGGGATGTCTGATGCATCATCATACCGGTATCGGCGACGAAGATACCGAAATAGATACCTTTATGCTGAGGGCTATTGGTAAACCAAGCCATGGCGTAATGTCCACTGCCAACCTCCATCATTGCTGGCCCGTGATGTGGACAGGCATCAATTTGCCAGTTATCCACCGTCGCTCTTTGGGGTGCTTGAGAGACGCCCTTTGGCCCAACAAGAACAAAAGCATGATCACGAGTATTGGTTTCAAAGATATGGCGCCAAAAGACAGCTGCACCGGATTGGCCTGATCGACTGATAGCAATACGGCAGCATTCACAGGAATGATCCGCCACTTTTTGATTTGGCGAGAAGCTGACGCCTTTATCCGTGGAGACAGCATAGTAGAGCGCCGCTCCCGTATAGGCATTATTTTGAGATTGCGCTGCCAGCCTGTCGCGCTTGTCCAGCCAGGCTATGTAGACATCGCCGCGCAGGTCTGTGATCAGCGCATCAAAACGGTGGCTGGTGACTAGTCCGTCATCGTTAATAGTTTGTGCCGGACTGAAGCTTTTCCCTTGGTCAATGGAGCGGCTGAATCGGATATCGCCGCTAAACCTTTCTGGCGAGCGTTTAGTCCAGGACACATAGATTTCATGGTCAGTCCCGATAGCCAATTTGGGTCGGTTTTCACCATCGGTATAGATAGACTCAGGAATGCCATTAACCTTAACGGGGGTTGAAAACCTCACGCCCTGATCATCGGAGTAGCTCAGGTACAGATATTCTTGCTGGACAAAGACAACCCAGTAGCGGCCCTTCTCATCAAAGGCGCCACTGGGAGCAGCGCCGCAATGCACTGAAACGAGAGAGGAACATTCCTCAGCCTGTGTTTGTCTTATTTCGGTGGAAACAGTCCCGGCGGTAACAGCTCCGGCAGAAAACGTTGCCTCCGCACCCGAATAGAGGGCAAGACTCCAGCCAAAAAATCCTAAGAAAACCCTGCATCCAATGTTAAATAGATTTGATCGTGTCATAACTCGTCGTCTTTACAAGTGCCGGTCAATTCGTTTTTGAAAACTAAAAATCAACCGTTCCCTCAAGGAAAAAAGTTCTTCCAGGCCAAGGGTGGGCAACGAAAGCAATCTCATCGGTGAGGTTGTCTATGCCAAGACTCAGGCGGTAGTTATCATTGAAACGATAGCTGGTCTTCAGGTTGATAAAGGTATAACTGTCTTGAGCACCGAAGACATTATCCGCTTTATCCCTGTTTTCCAAATCGTCATAACTGTCACTGGCATAGCGCGCTCCGCCGCCAATATCCCAACGATCATTGATGTGATAGGTCAATAACAGGTTGCCTCTCCACTCCGGCATTCTGGGAAAGGTTTTTCCCTCCAGGTTCAGATTGGCACTGTTTTTAGTGATCTCTGAATCCGTATAGGTGATATTAAACCGGATATCGAGATGGCCGCTCATCAAGTTGAACTGGTTGTAAATTAACTCGACCCCTTGTGTCTTTACGGTATCAATGGGAATGAAGGTATTGAGCGAGCGATTATCCACGATGGTGGATTGCGCAAAAATGACATCATCGATGTTTTCATGGAAAAAATTCAGACGGACATAGCCATTCTCAATACGGCGTTCAATGGACAGATTTTGGTGTAAACCATCTTCCGGTTCGAGGTTGGCATTCGCTAATGATGTACCATTAGTAGTGCGTTCATTTTGAAATAATTCCTCTACGATGGGAAAGCGATAAGCCTTGGCCAGAGAATAGCGAAACGTCCAGTGTTCGCTTGGGTTAAACCCTAAAGAAAACTTGGGAGAAGTACGGCTTTCTGAGCGATCGATATGGTCAATATTGCCATAAAATCCATCATTGCTCTCCCATCGCTCATAACGGACGCCGAATGCGCTATCCCAATTATCTGTTATTTGCCAGCCGAGTTGTGTAAAGACGGCCGAAATCATTGTCTCGCCACCGCTGCTATTTGTCAGGGCGGTTTTGACGCCAGACTGATAGTCGGCGGAATTATAATTATTAATTTCCAGGCTGTAATGTTCGTGACGTATGCCTGTCAGCAGGCTCAATGTTTCATTGCCGAAGAAACGATCATTTTGAAGCCTTAGCTCAGCTGTCTCCCAGCCGGTATCCTCATAGTCAGTAACCTGCCCTTCCGCAGTATAGGCGGGGTCCTCAGGATGAGCTTTGGAAGAGCGGGTTTCATCCTCAAGTATTTCAAAATAGCTCAGGCTCAGCTCCATCCACCAATTTTCGGTCAGGCTCCCCTGTAAGCGGCCGCCTAATAAAAGGCTTTGCCGATCATCGTCGCTGATGGTGAAATTGCGGCTGCTGATGTCAAAAACATTGCCATCCTGTACTACTTTGCCGTTCCATACCGGGTCGCCGGTATTGCTTTTCAAATAATTGCCTGGAGAATCGGTGGCCGATTTGCGTTTTTCATAAGCAATGTTGAATAAGGTGAACCAGTCTTCCAGTTCATAGCCGAGTTTGAGTTTGAAGTGGTCTGTGGTGGTGTCTACGGAACCGCTATCAGCAAAATAGAGCACGGAATTGCCATAGCGGTCCTCATCCAGAATTGCACCGGATACTTGGGTTTCGCTGCCCTGTGCCGGTTTGGTCATTTGGCTATACCGGAAAGTCTGAGGTTGGCTGTTGTTTTCCAGATGATTATAAGAAGCATAGAGACTGAAATCGCCGAACTTATCGCCGTAGGACATGAAACCTTTAAAGCCATTTAAATTTTTATCAAAACCAAGTTCGTCATAACCTTGGTTAAACACCGAACCTTCAGCATGGAAACGGCGTTTTTCAGGGATCAATGTCTCAATATTTACGGCACCACCCATTGCATTGCCGCTGTGTTCGGCTGAATAGGGGCCGTAGATGACCTTGATCTGGGCAATTTCGTCCGCGGAAACCAGTGACCAGCGAGGCGCACCGGACCAGCGTGTTTGCAGAAAATAATGGAGAGGAACGCCATCGGCAAATACCATTGAACGGCTCGTTTGAAACATATTGGAGCCGCGTATTCCTATTGTGCCATTGGCGTCACCGATGAAACGCCTGCGAATGACCAGACTGGGTTCATAGTTCACCAGGTCTTCCGTCGTTGCCGCATTAATGCTAACGAGATCCTCTTGGGTTAATAAACTGGATGGACTGTTGAAGTCCGTCTGTTTAACCGGTGCGCCTTGGCCCCACACTTGGATTTCTTCAATATTGGCTTGTCCGGGTTGCGTCGCCAAAATGGGTAGTGATAGGGTATTGAGTAATGCGCCCACACACAGAAATGTTATTCTTGGAAAGTGAAAATCCAACTTTCTCATAGCCTCTCTCGTCAGTCATTTTTTATTGATTGAATTATCAGCCAGAAACATTCGTTCGGGAATGCGGCAAATTGTCGCAGGGAAGTCAGATGACATTTGAAGCTTCAATCCTGATCCTGTCGGGAGGTCTTAAATCGGGGCAGTCATCTGGTCCCGTTCGGTCTTCATTGTTAGTCGATTCCCCTTAACTTAAGGTATGCTAAACGCCATCGATCGTTATTGGAGACAGAGCATTATGCAAATTCGATCCTATGGTTTAGCTGTTATCTTTGTTTTCACCATCTGTGCTTGTTCCCCTGAAGCTGAGCAGAGTGATATTACTTTTCTGGTTGCGGGAAAGACGAGCAATTATCGACAAGTGGGAAGTGAGCCCCCTTATCTGTTG
>JAIPFG010000231.1 GCA_021736745.1 Pseudomonadales bacterium | reverse complement strand
GTAAACTACGATATTCCCTATGACAGTGAAGCCTATATTCACCGTATTGGCCGAACCGGGCGTGCCGGTCGCCGCGGGCACGCGATATTGTTTGTCACCCCACGTGAGCAACACCTGTTAAAGTCCATTGAAAGAGCAACCGGTCAACGCATCGGCCGTATCGCCCTACCCTCACCCGAGGATATTACAAACCAACGTATTCAGCGCTTTAAACAGAAAATCGTCGAGGCAATCCCTAACACGCCTAAGCAATTTTTTGATTCACTCGTTATCAACCTCTGTAACGAAATGGGTGAAACCCCGGAATCACTAGCGGCAACCTTGGCTTACCTGTTACAACATGACCGCCCGCTACAGGCTCCGCCTGAGCCCAAAGCAAGCCCCAGAAAAGAGCGCCCCAGCAAGGAAAGAGCACGCAAAGAGCGTCCTGTCAGAGATCGGCCGCAGCGGGAAAAACCGGCGCAAGAAGCCCATCGTCGCCAGCCGCAAACGTCACCACAGGCCCAAACGTCACCACAGGAAAGTGCCACCCAGGAGGAGCGCAAACCCCGCCGACGGGAGTTACCCAATGTACCACTCGAACTTTATCGTTTGGAGGTAGGTAGCGCCCATGCGGTCACGCCAAGTGATATCGTCGGTGCCATCGCCAACGAAGCTGACGTCGACAGCCAATATTTCGGACGTATCGATATTCAAGAGAATTTCAGCACCGTGGAACTACCGGAAGGGATGCCCAAAGAAGTACTTAAGCACCTGAAGAAGGTATGGGTACGCAATCAAAAGCTGAATATCTCTCGCATAGAAGACAGCTCCAAACCCAGCAAGGCAAAACCGAACTTTAAAAAACCAGGGTCGGCTAAACCCGGCTCGGCCAAAAGGTCTTCGGAAAAACGCGGCAAGCAAACAGAACGGGCAAAAAAATAAATTGCCTGTTACTGGGTGGTGAATGGCTTGACCTCTCGGTTTTCGCCACCCCTCATTGTCACGAGATCGTTTTTTCGGTAGGGTTCGCACTAACCGATTGATTTTAATCCCGAGGTAGTTATGACACCAGATAGAAACAAAGGCTTGCCTGAAATTAACATGTCGAGCGCTGATCTTTACCGTGAAGAAGTTTTTACCGACCTTAAGATTGGCACAATTCGTGTCCTCACGCCGGTGAATGGCGAAGGCGCTACCGATACATCACGCGATATCATCTACTCCGGCCAAACACAGATCATGACCCCAGCGGGCGCGTTGCCAATCAATTTTGACATTGACGCCAAAAATATCGGCGAAGCCGCCAGCAAGTTTGGTGAAGCGGCCAAAGAGGGCATAGAACAAACCATGAAGGAACTCGAGGAAATGCGCCGCAATGCCGCTTCATCAATTGTGGTGCCGGGTGACGTGGGTGGCCTGGGTGGCCCAGGTGGAATGATGGGTGGCGGCAAAATCCAAATGCCTTAAAAGTGTCCGTCTGTTTAATTTTGTCATTAAGCACTCGGAATCTGAAACATGCATATTTGGGTTGACGCTGACGCCTGTCCGGTAGCAATTAAAGAAATCCTTTTTCGAGCCAGCCAACGGACCCAGGTTCCACTGACGTTGGTTGCCAACCATGCCATGCGCATTCCAAACCAGCCTTTGGTGCGTTTTATTCAGGTGACATCCGGCTTTGACGTGGCGGACAACTACATCGTGCAACAACTGACGCCCGGAGATCTGGTGATTACCGCCGATATTCCTCTTGCCGCCGAAGTGATTGAAAAAAAGGGGGTAGCGATTAATCCACGGGGCACCCTTTACACGGAGTCTAATATTCGACAACGTTTGGCCATGCGTAATTTTATGGAAGAAATGCGCAGTATCGGCCAGGTGAGTGGCGGGCCTCCTCCACTCAACCAAACGGACCGACAGGCTTTTGCTAATTCATTAGATCGGCTGCTGGCTAAACACCTAGGCTAAATCCACCATACCCCGATGGAGGGCTTGCAATGAAATCCCGTATCACTCACTCTCTATTAGCGATAATTTTCCTCTGTCTTTGCAGCAGTTGCTCTTCGTTCACGTCTGTCTCTTCGGATAAGCATTACATTCACCATGTTGTTATCGCCTGGCTCAAACAGCCCGGCGATACGGCGGCACAACAAGCACTGATTGACGGAACCCGGACCCTGGCCGATATTCCTGGTGTTGTTTCCGTGAGTGCCGGTAGAACCTTTGCCAGCGAAAGATCAGTGGTTGATGACTCCTTTGATATTGCACTAACCGTCGTATTAAAAGATCACGCCGCCTTAAATTCCTATCAAAATCATCCCCTTCATAACAGGGTAAAACGCGACGTGCTAAAACCACTGGTTGCGCGTTACATCGTCTATAACTACGTCGATTGATTTATCAGAGTCTCAATAGCTCAACGTATACAAATGCAATTGCTTCTCATCACCACTGCATGGCAAAATAGATGGCGCTTTTCCTTCGCAGTCAAAGGTGATCAACGCTATGAAGCTAAATGTTAACGGCATCGAACATCAAATCGACCTTGAACCCGATACTCCCCTACTCTGGGTCATTCGCGACAACCTCGGTTTAACCGGCACCAAATTCGGTTGCGGCATCGCCCAGTGCGGCGCCTGTACGCTGCACCTTGATGGAAAAGCGGTGCGCTCCTGTGTGTTGCCCGTTAGTGCTGCCGTGGGGAAAAAAATCACCACTATCGAAGGGCTCTCCCAAACCGGTGCCAGTCATCCTGTACAAAAAGCCTGGCAGGAAATTGATGTCCCTCAGTGTGGGTATTGCCAGTCGGGCCAAATAATGACCGCAGCGGCACTATTACAGGCCAACCCCAACCCCAGTGATGCACAAATTGAATCCGCTATGACAAACCTGTGTCGTTGCGGCAGTTACCTGCGGATCAAGCAGGCCATTAAAAAAGCCGCCAACGCCTAGCAGGAGCCCATCATGAACGAAATCGTCAATGTTTCACGTCGGCAATTGATTAAGGGGGGAGCTGCCAGCCTGACTCTGGCTTTTTTTCTTCCCTTAAAAGGTCGATTGGCACTTGCGGAGAAAGTAACCGCTCAAACCCGTCTTAATGCTTTCCTTACCCTGGAAACGAATGGGCAAGTTACTTTTTATAGCCCCTTTATTGAAATGGGTCAGGGTACCTACACCTCACTGCCAATGTTGGTTGCGGAAGAAATGGACATTGACATCGCCCGCATCAAGGTCGTACAGGCACCCCACGGCAAACAATACAAGATCATGTTCGGCGGCACCCAGCGATTTACCGGCGGGAGTTATAGTATCCGTTCCAGTTACGATATATTACGCCACGCCGGTGCAGCAGCACGCCTCATGTTAATCAATGCGGCAGCCAAGCTTTGGAACGTCCCTGTCAACGAGATAAGCACCGAATCAGGCGATGTCCTCCATCGTAAAACCAATCGAAAAATTGCCTATGGTCAACTTGTCCAGCTGGCAAGCAAAGAGAACCCACCGGAAAACCCCACCCTAAAATCGCCTTCTGCTTTTCGCTATATCGGTAAAGCAATCAAACGCACAGATACCACCGCCAAGACTGATGGGTCTGCGATTTTCGGTATTGATATAAACATCCCGGGCATGCTCTATGCCGCCGTGAAGAAAACCCCGATATATGGTGCAAAAGTATTATCATTTGACGCCGCTGCGGTCAGGAATATGCCTGGTGTCGTCACGGTCGAAACCATTCCACAGGGTGTGGCCGTCATTGCTGATCGTTTCTGGCGTGCCCAAAAAGCGCTTGAAAAATTGCCAATTCAGTATCAAGACACGCCTAACCAGCAATTTTCTTCCGCTCAGCTAGCTCAGCAAATGCGCGCGCGACTGGATGAAACAGGCGTGGTTGCCGAATCAAAGGGGGATGTACTACAAGCCTTCGAGCAGGCAGAAAAGATTTTTAGTGCCGATTATGAGGTTCCCTTTTTAGCGCACACCACCATGGAACCGATGAACTGTACGGCACATGTCACCAATACTTTTTGCGAACTTTGGGCACCAAACCAAGGCGTTGATTTTGTTGCTGAGATGGCGGCCAAAATTACCGGATTACCCCTGGATAAAATCATCGTGCACACGCCATACCTTGGCGGAGGTTATGGCCGACGCTTCTATACGGACGTTGCGGAACAGGCGGTTGTGCTCTCGAAAAAACTGGGCAAACCCATCAAGGTAGTTTGGTCACGTGAAGAGGATGTAAGACAGGATTTTTTCCGGCCGATGACGGTCGTTAAACACCGCGCCGCCATTGATCAGAAGGGTACCATAAGCGCTTGGCATAGCACGCTTGTGGGTGAAGGCCCGATCGGTCGTCTGTTTGGGGTTCAGCCTGACGAGGCGGATAATTCCGTGGTAGAAGGAGCAAGGCACCAGCCTTACCAAATCGCCAACAAACAGGTCGACTGGGTGCAACACAAACACCCAATACCCATTGGTTTTTGGCGTTCCGTTGGACATTCCTTTAATGGCTTTATCACCGAAAGTTTCGTTGACGAAATGGCCTTTGCCTGTGGGAAGGAACCGGTAGCGTTCAGACAAGAGCTGCTAACAAACTCGCCTCGCTTTCTCGCCGTATTAAATCAGGTGACCGAAATGGCCGATTATCAAGCGGGGGTTAGCGAAACCGCCGGTATCAGGGCTGCCTATGGCGTGGCTATTCATGAATCCTTTAATTCCATCGTCGCCCAAGTTGCCCAGGTTTCCATTGTAAAAGGTCAGGCGAAAGTGCATAAAATATGGTGTGCCGTTGACTGTGGCCTGGCAGTCAATCCGGATACCATTGAAGCACAAATGCAAAGCGGTATTTCGACGGGATTATCCCAGTTGTTTCTTGAAGAAGTGACCTTCGAGCAAGGTAAAACGGTTCAGAATAATTTCCATAATTACCCGATACTACCCCCCCATATGATGCCGGCTGTGGAAGTCAAGATTATTCAAAGTGGCGCGGAGATAGGAGGTATTGGCGAACCCGGCACACCGCCAACTGCGGCAGCTGTCACTAACGCCATTTTTAAGCTCACGAAGCAGCGGATTCGTCGATTACCGATAGCCAACATCGATCTTTCCGTAACCGCTGAAGATAGCACAACAACTGTCCGCACCGGTTAATCTGCCCGAGCTGTCCCTTGGCGGGATCGGTCAGCAAGGGAAACTGCCGGATATATGGTTCTGTCAGTGCAGGTCGAACAATTGAATGGAGTAACCTCGGTCCAGGGCTTCCTTGAGAGCGCTATCGGCATTCACAATTTTCGAATTTTGGAATAGTTTATCGTCTAATGCCTTTCTTTTTTCAATATCCACATCGGTAAAACCGGCTCTGAGCAGATACAGCTGACACAACTTCTCCGCCCCCAGGGCATCTTTAAAATTGAT
>JAIPFG010000230.1 GCA_021736745.1 Pseudomonadales bacterium | reverse complement strand
GGTAGCGGCAAAACAGAGGTGTATCTCCAGCTGATTGAAAAGGTACTTGCGCTTGGCTGCTCCGCACTTGTGCTTGTTCCCGAAATTGGCTTAACCCCGCAAACGGTGTCCCGCTTCAAACAACGTTTTAATATTCCCATTACCCTGCTTCACTCCGGCTTATCCGATCAACAACGGGCGCATGATTGGCTACATACCGCTCAGGAGGCAAAGGGTATCATCATCGGCACTCGCTCTTCTGTATTTACCCCTATTCATCAGTTGGGCATCATTATTGTCGATGAGGAGCACGACCTTTCATTTAAACAGCAGGACGGTCTACGTTATTCTGCACGAGATGTCGCTGTCATGCGCGCCCATCAGGAAAACATTCCTGTCATCCTCGGCTCGGCCACTCCTTCTCTGGAAAGCCTTTATAATGTGCAGAACAACCGATACCACCATCTACACCTGCCGGAAAGAGCAGGTAACGCCTCATTACCAAGCATTGAGTTAATCGATATCCGCAGCCGACCGCTCCAGGATGGATTCTCGCAACCTTTGATCAGCGCCATTTCAGAACAGTTAGCTAATGGTAACCAAGTATTAGTTTTTCTTAATCGGCGTGGTTTTTCGCCCATTTTAATTTGCCATGAATGCGGCTGGATGGCCAAATGCCAACGCTGCGATGCTCGTTTAACTTTACACCTGCATCCCTACCAACTGCATTGCCACCACTGCAGTGCGCAGAAACCAGTGCCAAAACAATGCCCAGAGTGTAGCCATACAGAACTGAATCCTATCGGGGTCGGCACGGAACGATCTGAACAAGCCCTCTCAGCACTCTTCCCAAAAACCGATATTTTACGTATTGACAGGGACACAACTCGTACGAAGTCTGCAATGCAAAACCTGACAGACCAAATTAAAGTGGGGGTGCCTTGTATTCTCGTCGGGACCCAAATGCTGGCAAAAGGACACCACTTCCCCAATGTCACTCTAGTGGCAATATTGGAAGCAGACGCCGGGTTCTTTAGTGCTGACTTTCGCAGCTTAGAGCGAATGGGGCAGCTGATCATCCAGGTATCGGGGCGCGCCGGACGCGCTAACAAGCGTGGCAAGGTATTAATCCAAACGCATCATGCAGATCACCCTTTGCTAAACCAGCTCATCACCCAGGGTTACCCGGCTTTTGCCCGACACATTCTGGTAGAACGTCAACAGACCGGCCTCCCCCCCTATAGCCATGCTGTCTTAATAAAAGCCGAAGCGGTTAAGGAACAAGCACCCTTCGAATTTCTGAACCTAGTGCAGGAAATAACCGAACAACTGATAACAACATATCAGCTAACAAACATCGAACTGTTTGGCCCAATTCCTGCCGTTATGTATAAAAGATCTGGACGCTACCGCGCCCAACTCATTCTAATATGTTCCGAGCGAAAATCATTACACAGGTTGATCGCACCTCTTTGTCTTCAGCTGGAAAATCTTGGCGGCGCACGTAAAGTACGCTGGTCCGTGGATGTAGACCCTTTGGAGTCAATTTAACTGTTTTTATATGAGGCCTTTGCATAAGATATGCAAGCATTGCACGTACTCTACGCTTAAGTTAAAGAAGGGCGGCATAAACCACGGCCTAAACCTGAAAGCCAACCTGCATACCGATACCCATTAAGTTGCTTAATAATATAAAGATGTCAGAAGATTACACAAAAAGAGCCGCGAGGCATAAACAGCAGATTAGCAAAAAGAATAGTGCGGCCGTTCCCAAAAAACTTATGGCCATTACTTTTATTTTGCTGTCCTGCTTCCTTGCCTTTCTTTACTATTTGACTCAGATTGGCTCAGACTCTCTTCGTTCCGCAAAGAAAAGATCTGCGGTTCCAGTCCAAAAAGAAGTAAAGGCCTCGACTTCCAATAAACAAACAGCACCTTCGATTGAAACATCAAAGGCTGACGATGAGTACGACTTTTATAAGCTGCTTCCCCAAACCGAAGTGATTCCACCAAAGGTTGAGGAATACCAATCCAAGCCTATCCAACAGGCTCAGGCAAAGGTCTACCTACTCCAGGCGGGATCTTTCCGACACCGTGAAGAGGCTGATAGACTCAGGGCAAAACTCATTCTGGAAGGTCTTGACGTTAGCATCCAGCAAGTGAAAGCGAGCACTGGAACAAATTGGCATCGGGTTCTGGTTGGACCATTCACGTCCCGTTCTAAGCTCAATCACGCTCAAGACATACTTGCACGCGCCAATACTGAATCCATGTTGATTGAACTCAAACAATAAAAAGAGCAGCCTTGAAATCAGTGGCTTCACCACCATATTCCTTTTCTTAGCACTCACTATTGGTAGTAGAAGGATCACAGATGACCACCATTATATCGGTTCGCAGGAATAATCAGGTTGTGCTTGGTGGCGATGGCCAAGTTTCACTGGGAAATACTGTAATGAAAGGTAACGCACGCAAGGTGCGTCGCTTATATCGGGATCAAATAATCGCTGGCTTCGCTGGTGCCACCGCTGACGCGTTTACGCTGTTTGAACGGTTTGAAGCACAGCTGGAAAAGCATCAGGGTAATCTAATGCGCGCCGCAGTTGAGCTTGCTAAGGATTGGCGAACCGATCGCATGTTACAAAAACTGGAGGCATTATTGGCGGTTGCTGATAAAGAACATTCCCTGATTATTTCCGGAAATGGGGATGTGATTGAGCCGGAGAAGGGCTTAATCGCGATTGGCTCTGGTGGTCCCTTCGCACAATCTGCCGCACGGGCTTTATTGGAAAATACGGAGTTAGATGCCAGAACAATTGTTCAGAAAAGCCTGGATATCGCTGCCGACATTTGTGTTTATACCAACCACAATCTCACTATCGAAGAACTCGAGTCGGTTGCCTAGTGCCGAATAGATACGCTGCTGAATGACACGGCGGCTCATATTTTTATTTGTAACAGAGAGTTATCACCCCTATGTCAAATATGACACCACCAGAAATTGTTCACGAATTAGATAAACATATTATCGGTCAATCTGATGCCAAGCGCGCCGTTGCTATTGCACTTCGCAACCGCTGGCGCCGCATGCAATTGGATGAACAAATGCGTAATGAAATTACGCCGAAAAACATTCTCATGATTGGGCCCACCGGCGTCGGCAAAACGGAAATCGCCCGTCGCCTGGCTAAACTTGCACAGGCCCCTTTCATCAAGGTCGAAGCCACTAAGTTCACCGAGGTGGGCTATGTCGGTCGAGATGTGGAATCGATCGTCAGGGATTTAGCCGATATGGCGGTTAAAATGGTACGCGAGACCGAAATGGAAAAAGTAAAACACCGCGCTGAAGATGCAGCGGAAGAACGCGTCCTTGATGCCTTACTACCCCCTCCACGCAGCACTGAATATGCTGACTCTCAGTCCCATAAAGAAACTTCCTCTACTCGACAGGTTTTCCGCAAAAAACTCAGAGAAGGCGAATTAGACGATAAGGAAATCGAATTAGAGTTGAGCGTCATGCCAGTAGGCATTGAAATTATGGCACCGCCCGGAATGGAAGAAATGTCCAACCAGCTACAAAGCATGTTTTCCAATATGTCAGGAAATAAAAAGAAAACGCGAAAACTCAAAATAAAGGAAGCCTACAAACTGCTCTGCGACGAGGAAGCGGCCAAACTTGTCAATGAAGAAGAATTAAAAACCAGAGCCATTCAAGCAGTTGAACAAAACGGTATTGTCTTTCTCGATGAAATAGACAAAGTCACTAAACGCTCCGGTGTCAACGGGCCAGATGTCTCACGCGAAGGTGTACAACGCGACCTGTTACCTTTGATTGAGGGTTGTACCATCAACACGAAATTCGGCATGATCAAAACCGACCATATTTTATTTATCGCCTCAGGCGCCTTCCATCTGGCAAAACCATCAGACCTAATACCCGAACTACAGGGCAGACTACCCATTCGGGTTGAGCTCAATGCACTGACAGCGGAAGATTTTGGAGTGATCTCACCCGAACCGGACGCAAGCTTAATCGAGCAATACCAAGCACTTTTGGGTACCGAAGGAACTGATATTCAATACACTAAAGACGGTATCAGCCGGATAGCCGAAGTCGCTTGGCAGGTTAACGAGCGAACTGAAAATATCGGTGCCCGCCGCTTACACACCGTCATGGAGCGGTTGTTGGAGTCGATTTCCTTTGACGCCTCAGCTTCTGCTAACGTCACTATTGATGCAGCCTACGTTGATCAATATTTAGGTGAACTGGCACAGGACGAGGATCTTTCCAGATATATCCTGTGAGTCCTTTGCACAATGTAGCGCGCGACGGCAAGACAAGGCAAAAATCGGCGAAAAAGCGGAGTTTATGCTTATAAATGTGCATTTTGAGCCGTTTTTTAACGCCGAATTGTCTAGCGCAGTAATTATGCAAAGGTCTCCCTGTAACATAGCCGCGTTGACCGGCTAGTTTTCTGCTAGCCGGTCAAAATATTTATTTATTTCATCCTTAACCCGCACAGCAAAGGGTGCAACAAGAAAACCCAAAGTCAGTTTGATATCAACCGTACCATCCGAAACTTCACAGGATCCTTTAACGCCAGGGCCGTTAATGGCAGCGCAATCCCCTTCCCAGGAAAAAATCACACCGTACTCACGGGCCAACTTATCCGCCACTTTTTCCGCCGCCAGACGGGCTTCCGCCTGGGACATATTCAGTTTTCTTTGCACATTAACACTGGTCAAACCCATACCCCTTAAATTGGTAATTATCTAAATATCTTCATTTCACCGTAATACTCTCACTTCAATCAAATTCACTCAACCCTTGGCGCTGGCTTTGAGACTACATCTCTGAAAAAGCGTGACGCCCTTTTGATGAAACAATCAAAAGCACCCTCCTTTCATAACTAACTCACCAAGACTTGATATTTGTCAAGAAGATGTCAAATCGTTACTGCCATTTTAATATTTAGGCTCAAAACCGCGTCATATAAGGAGTAGACTGGATTAATCCAAACTTTCAAGCCACATATATCCTTAAATGGAGCCTCAAAATGGTCTTGACAGTATGTATCCCATACAATAATATTTTCCAACGATAAGGGATACTGCATATATGCGCAATTTCCCATCCAAATAATATAAGTGGGACAACCCACCATACACAGGTCAAATATTATGAGTTCTAGTTATCGTTGGGTAATGAACGAACCAGGCCAACCAATGGAAAAGGTCTATTTCGAACTTGAGCAACCGGGGGCGGGCGAGGTTACAGTTGAAGTTGCAGGCTGTGGCGTATGCCACACCGATCTGGGTTATTTTTATGATGGTGTTCGAACAAACCACCAATTACCCCTGGCTCTAGGACATGAAATCAGCGGACGAGTGATTGCTGCCGGATCAGGCTCTGAATC
>JAIPFG010000229.1 GCA_021736745.1 Pseudomonadales bacterium | reverse complement strand
CACGAAGACATGCGTGAAATGGTAGAGTGGCACAAGCTCCCCTATCACTATTTGCCGGTTTCCCCGGACACCAAAGCGGCGCAGGAAAAAGCCATCTTAGCCGTGATGCGTGACACGGGCGCTGAATTGCTCGCTCTCGCCCGATACATGCAGATACTGTCCGACGAAATGTGCCAGGCATTATCGGGTAAAGCCATTAACATTCACCACTCCTTTCTGCCCGGTTTTAAAGGCGCAAAGCCCTACCATCAGGCCTACGAGCGCGGCGTAAAAATTATTGGTGCAACGGCGCACTATGTCACCTGTGATCTGGATGAAGGCCCAATTATTGAACAATGCACTGAGCGCGTGGATCATTTGTATAGCCCTGACGAACTGGTTCAGATCGGGCGCGACACTGAATGTATGGCCTTTGCCCGCGCCATTAAATGGCATTGCGAACACCGGGTAATCTTAAACGGCACCAGAACCGTCGTGTTTAAATAGCCGCTTTAATTTAGATTGACCACGTTACCGGCTTCCAGACTGATTTTACGATCGCAGCGAGAGGCCAAGTGCTCATCATGGGTTACCATAATCAACGTGGTACTGCTTTCTCGGTTAAGCTCGAATAAGAGATCAATGATTTTTTCACCAGTGGCAACATCAAGATTTCCGGTCGGCTCATCGGCAAATAAAATGGCGGGCTGGGTAACAAATGCTCTTGCAATGGCTACCCGCTGCTGCTCCCCACCAGACAGTTGTTTTGGATAGTGATCGACACGCTCAATCAGACCAACTCTTCCCAGTAAGCTGAGCGCTTTTTTCTCCGCTCCCCCGACCCCTAAAATCTCCAAAGGTAACATCACATTTTCCAAGGCCGTCAGGGTTGGTAATAATTGAAATGACTGGAATACAAAACCAACATATTTACCGCGTAATACTGCTCGCCCATCTTCATCCAATTGGCTAAGATCCTGTCCGGCCAGAATAACTTTGCCGCTGGTGGCCTCATCCAATCCGGCCAACAACCCAAGTAAAGTTGACTTTCCCGACCCTGACACCCCGACAACCGCCACAGATTCACCGGACTTGATCTCTAAACTTACCTCCGACAGAATGGTCAAATCACCTACTTGAGTAGCCACTCTTTTGCTCAACGCTTTTGCCACTACCATTATTGGAGGTTCAAATTTCAGCATGCAACGCGTCCTGTTGTTTATCCTATTCGTTTTCAGCCCCGTCATTGTATCCGCAAAAACCGTGCTAGTGTTAGGCGACAGTCTGAGCGCCGCCTATAACATGCCGCTCGAAGCAGGCTGGGTGCATTTACTGAACGAAAAGCTAAGCCCTCACCACCAAGTCATTAATGCCAGCATCAGTGGGGACACATCAGCCGGCGGACTGGCTCGACTTCCCTTATCACTGGAAAGTCATCGACCGGATATCGTGATTGTGGAGTTAGGAGCGAATGATGGGTTACGCGGGCTTTCCCTGGAACAGCTGAAAAAAAACTTGTCAGCCATGATCGAGCTTGCTCAGGCTAACGGCGCTGAAGTCATTCTGGCCGCCATGCACTTACCCCCTAACTATGGCGACTATTACAATAACAAATTCCATCGTGTTTACACTGACCTAGAAAGATCCTATCAAGTCGGACTCATTCCTTTCTTATTGGACAAGGTGGGGGGTATCAATGAACTGATCCAAGAGGATGGGTTGCACCCTAATGAAAAAGCACAGCCCATTATTTTAGAGAACGTTTGGCTTTATTTACAAAAATTACTTTGATTTAAACACAGCCACGTTATTTTTTTTGTTCTCCCGGAATGAACGCGGGTATACCCTCAGCTTTTTTTTCAAACCTCGCCTTCCATGCTTTGCGCACTAAATGGGGCAGTAGTAAATATAAAGGCATCCGCAGATAGTGTGAACGAACGTAAAGGAACCACCTTGCCAATCCCGCACCAAACAGATCACAGCTGGGGTGATTCGGGCGTAACGCACGCAAAAAAAGCCAATCCATGATTTTACCCATGACGGGGTTTGGTGCGCCTAACGCCACTTCAGCCATCACCTGATTTGGAATAGGCACCGACAGTATTTTCCTCGCATAATGCAAGCCGTAATAAAGCGGACGAATTAATTCCAACTCTATCGCACGGGGCACCAAACGAACCCAAAAATCTGGATTTTTTTTGCCAAAGTGTATGAGAAGTTCGGCAATATCGACCAGATCCCTTAAACCATGTTCAAATTCCCCTTCATGAAAGAGGTGGGTTGCGCTATGAATGACCATATCTTCCGGGCAGAGCACCTTTATCCCTGGCGCCACCCTCACCGCTTTCTCAAGCAATTTCATGGGGTCAGGGTGATAATTTGCCGTCGGTGGCAGAATGGTATGATGCATATCCACTTCAGTACCACGCCGGAAATGCTGCAAAGGTGGAATCTCATGCATCCATTGCCGGTAATACTTTTGGTCATACGCATCCATGTGCTGACCAATCCAACCATCGTCCTTAAACACACGCTCAAGCGCATCCAATTTGTTCGCTGGCACCAGAATATCAATATCACTAAAGGTTCTGCCGTTCGCGGCAGGTAACCCGCTCACCGCATAGGCGGCACCTTTAAGCAACACTAAATCCAGGTCTAGTTGCGCCAATAAAGCTCTAACTCTTTCCACCTCTAAAGGCACAGCTATTCTTTGCCGTTGTGCGATCATATCGGCGGATAAAAAATGGTGCTTTGCTGGTGCTAAAATTTCCGTTTCCAACTCAGCTTCACAGAACTTGTGATATAACTTCGCTAACAAAAAAGCATGCTTCCCTTGCCTGACAAGCAGTTCCCATTGCTCCAGATCAAACCTGACCGCCTGGCTAGGCTCTACTATTACTTGGCTGATCAGATCGGCTTTAGCCATTCACCGATGCTCTTTTTCCATCCAGCTCTGTGCACATCAACTGCTCCAACCGATCAATGACATCATCCAAATCACTGTAAACAAGACTATAGCAATCACAACCAGCGACAGTTTTTGTCAATAACTCGAAACCTTCCTTCCCCAGAATATTAAAATTAAATGCATTTTCCGCTAGCTCAATCGCCGTTAATGCACGACTACGGGACTGGATGACTGTTTCAGACGTTGCATTATATTTAGGGAATAACACGACCGCGGCCTCAACAGGAACTACGCCTTCATCAACGGCATTCTTGGGAGGTTTAATGTGAGAAACCTTACCCTTGTGAGTTTCATCACTTTCCGGCCCAAAGATGAAGTTCGGTGCGTACTCCTTGATCACACAAATGGATTCATTTTTAAGACTAATGGGGCGAGGTGCCGGGGCAACAAGCCCTGTCCCGCGATCAATAAGCGCCATTTCATCGGATAACAGACGCCACCCTTTGCTAACCAGTGCCGCACAAAGCGTACTCTTACCTGAACCCGGAGGTGCCGGCATAATTAAGGCTTTGCCTCCTTTCTCAATCACGGCAGCGTGTATCATTAAATACTGGTGGGCCGAGGTCGCTACACACCAATTCAACCCCCATTCAAATACGGGTAACGCCTGCTTTTGAGGTAGGGGCTTAAAGGGCATCGTTCCGTCATAGGAGAAAAAAACTTTGGGGCGATACCACCTTCTTAGTGACTTAGGGGCGGCGACATCGACATAAAAATCAACGAAATCGCTGTGTTCTGGGTAAAGCGGATAGTCTGCATAGAGCAAATACAGCCCCTCACTCACTAACGATAGATTTGACGATACATTGATCGTAAAGGGTTCCGTTCTGATGTTAACGCCGGACAGCGCCAACATGCGAGAAAACTCGCGATAGGTTAGTTCACCAACTTTCACTATGCATCTAGCTCAACGAGGTCCACTGCCTGAAATTGAATCACGACTTTGAGTATAGCAGATTCAATATCCTCTATTTCGCTAGTATCAAAATTTTGATTAATCAGATCGACAAGCTGACTGATCGATAACGCCCTTTCCGCCACCAGCTTTAATATCTCGTGGCCCAACATATCCACCAGTTGAATACTACCGGATACCGGTTGGTAAACTAATATCTGATCATCTAAAAGAGCAGCGCCGCCCTCATAATCACTTGCACGTACAAGACTTGAGATAACAGGCAGCGCCATGGGTTTGGTGGGCGTTAAATAAAATCTAAAAGAACCCCTTTACACTGGGAACCAGTTAAAGTCACCGTTATTACGCGCATCAAGCAAATCTTTAAACTGCTCCATGGTTAGCGTTATCCCGGCTACTTCACCGGTAGCACAAAAGTTTTCAACCAACGCGATAAACTCAGGGCCGGTATATCCATAATTAATGGTGGGTTCAGCCGAATTGAGCAGCCCTGCAACGACGTGAAATGCCAGCTGCAGTGCCGGTTCGATACTGCTACTGTTTCCTGATTTATCTTCCTGCAGCACTGTCATAAAATCAGCATTCGCCCAATCAAAATCCGGGTAAACGGAGGCCATCGCTGAGGCACAGTTTGGAAAAACACTTGAAAACAACGTGCCGCTACCATCCCAATCACAATTACCTAAACCCTGACCATTACCGGTAGGTGTACAAACGCCTGGGTCATAGGGTGCTGGCCATGAATGATTTTTCCAATAACCCGGAGTCAGGCCCTGGCACAACTCCTCTTCATGGCTGGAAGAGGGTCCGGAAAGCGCGCCGGAAATGGTACAGCGGCCCAGAGTAGAACCTCCCGCCCAGATCGGCTTGCTGATTAAACTGGCCGCAACGGGCGTGACACCCATGACCAGTTTTCGTCGCATTGGCGAGGAAACTTTATTGTTGTCAGGTTCGTGAACAGCCACGAGATCCGAATTTCGCTCAATTTTATCCAATTTGTCTGTCATGACGTGAACCTTAAAGCTAGTTACTACAAGAAGTTAAATTATAGTGTAAACCATAAAATGACAAAATCATTATCTTTCGATGGCGAAAGACCCAGCATAGCCTAGTACCTTCTTTTGCAATCTGATGCAAATATCGTTCCCTATATAAATAATCATTTTAAATCAGATTGTTACGCTATTTATGATTAGCTTTTTTACTGAGTAAAAATTATGGCTTATAAAAACTGTAAAATTAGCTGACACTGAGCCCGAAACTATCGGGCCTTTCTTGCTAAACACCAATACAGCATCATTTCAGCAAGTCCAGAATATACTCTGAAGGAATGGCATAGGATATTCCGCTAGGATGCTCTAAAGCGGCTTCCTTGGTTCCTTTAACAAACACTTTGTTTATTACACCAATGACTTCCCCTGTTTCCGGATGGTAAAGAGGGCTTCCACTATTACCCGGATAGGCGGTCGCATCCAGTTGAAATACCCGATATGGAGACCGTAATCGGTGAATCAATTGTGGATTAAGCTGGCGTGAATCA
>JAIPFG010000228.1 GCA_021736745.1 Pseudomonadales bacterium | reverse complement strand
GACACTAAGAACAAAGAGCCGCACCGATTACCAATGTCTACTTTTTTGTATGACTTGTTGAAACGGCGCAGCGACGCTAAGGAATGTGCGTGGGTGTTTCCCAGTCCAATGACAGATTCCCATCTACAAGAGCCAAAAACTGCCGTAGCAAAAGTAGCTGAGTTGGCGAATGTACCTTTTACCCTTCATGACCTACGAAGAACTTTTATTACGATTGCGGAAAGTTTAGATATTCCGGGCTATGCTTTGAAACGATTATTGAATCATAAAGACCCGAATGATGTGACAGCGGGGTATATTATTTCTGATGTGGAACGTTTGAGAGAACCCATGCAACGTATTACCGATTTTATTGTGGCAAAAATTCAAGGATGACTGAATGAGTGGCTTTATTCATGATGTATTTCAAAACTTCAATCCGCTAAATCCATTATTTCCGCAAGAACTACCATTTCATTGCGGGCCGATAGCCCAGCGTGCGCGATGGATTGTCCAAGGGCGCACTATTAACGAATTAAACGCTTTGGTTGATGGGCTAAATCAGATGCTTTTTCTAACCAGACAAAAGACACCCATTACCCTTATAGAAAAATTCCGAGATACCGACAACAAGGAACCTGAAGGCATTTATTACACGGAGACCCAGGCGCTTCGAATGCATTATGAAGAATTTGTAATAAATGATAACCCAGATGTCAAAAATGCGAGTTGGGCCGATTACTTTGCGACGCTGGCGCTCTCCAATCTTGGGCATCTGGTTAACAGTATAAGGGACGAAGCAATGCCAAAAGAGCAGGCTCAAGATGAGTTTGATAATCTGGCACAAGCGCACCTATCACACCACAATCTAGAAAATTTCGCGAATATGCCAATCGAAGCGATGGAGGCGCTTTGTTACGCGGAAGAATTTATCAGGGAAGGGACGCCAAAGAAAAGCCTCCAGTTAAGAGGGGAAAAAATCAGCCAATCGAAACTGCGTACTTATCATGCTCTCAAACAAGAAATGGTACGCTTATACAATGCTTCCTTTCGGCATTTATCAGACAACAAGGCTGCCCGTGAGATTCATCAGGCTTTGTCAGAGGAGCTAAAATATACTTCAGCAAGTGAAGACTTGCATAAACAAATTGCCATATGGATAGGGCAATATAAAAGAAAATCTATTGCTGGCTATGAACAGTTGACGCCATATGAAGCGTAGGTTTTAAATGGTTTAATTAAGGGGCGTTGGCCCGCTACTTATCAAAACTCTTTACGAGTATATCGACAGTTCGGAAATGCTGAGCAGCCAATAAACTGACGACCTGCATTGACGCCTTTCTTTGCCTTTCTCCATACCAAATCACTATGGCAACGAGGGCATTGTGGGATAGCTGCCGTTCGCTGGAGTGGGGTTTGATGCGGTACTGTTTGTACCTCGCTTATTAAAGTCAGCAATTGCGGGCCTTCAATAAGAATGATGGGTTTGCCAGCGGCAAAATTATGAGCCTCTGACGTAAATGTGCCGGACGAAATCACAATAACGCTGGATGCACTTTCACCCGTCATGACGCCAAACATTTCACGAACAACGCTAACTCCGACCTTTTGGGATTTCCATTGTTTACATTGTACGAGATGAACCTGTCCGTTTTTTTCTAAACGAAGATCAACTCCTCCATCAGCTCCTAATTTGTGGTTTTCTTTTACGGCAAACCCTTGACGCCGATATGCTTCCCCGACCAGCTCTTCAAATTCTTTCCAGCTCAAATCATTAAGCGATTGGATGCTACTTTGCTTTTCCAGCATTCGCCGTTTACGTATGGAATTAAGTGCTGAAAATGGTGCTGGAATGAGGAGGATAAATGCGAAGTATGGGGCTAAATGAGGTAACGATTTTATGAGAATCGTAATGGCCATATTTTCAGTTGTAATTATCGGAAGAACGAAGGCTAAAAACAAATATGTGATTGCGGAAACAGTGACACTAACCCACCAAGGAAGAATGAGTAATATATCCAGAATGCTATCGTTTCTTCTGCCCATGCTGATGCGACTATATTCGCGCCCTAAAAATAGGCGCGTATTTCCTTTTTAATTTTTGGTGTTTTTTAGCGGGTCGACTCTGATGGTAGGGCAAACAGGTTAGTTCTGCCTGTACCAAGTTTAATTCCGTTTTCCCAAGGATAGGGTAGCAGTTTCGATATTGCCAATTTTGGAAAGTATTATTTTTTGTTTGAACTGATAAAGGAGCAGCGAACCGCAAGCCGTAATCGGAGGGCGTCAATAAAAACTTACTTCTCCACGGCTGTTTGAAAAAGTATATTTCATTTCAAATGAAATATATTTGATTAAACTTGAAAGATATCTCCCCTTTTTGATTTCGGCCAATATTGGAAGCATAACTTAGCCATTTGGAGAAATCATGAACACACAACTACTTAATACCAAACAAGCAGCAAATTTTCTTGGCGTTAGCGCCGCATTTTTAGAGCGTGACCGATGGGCGGGAGCCCGAGTTCCGTTTGTCAAAATCGGTTCGCGGAGCGTTCGCTATCGATTAAGCGATCTCAATGCCTATATTGAAAGCTGCGTCAAACATTCCACTTCGGAGTAACCGTCCAATGATCTGTTGGTTACTCTTTAGGGTGTTTGCATGCTTTAGGGTTATTTACCCCTATAGGTATACGGAAACGTCGCTTTATATTGAGTCCGTATACGAAAGTGGTTTTTACCCTTTAGGCTGTCATACCCGTATACGGGATGACAATGCACCCTATTGGGTGCAGGAACCGAACTCATGGGGCTGTTGGAATCGTATACGTTTAACCTGGAAACCGAACACAAGCGAACCGAAACCGGAAATTAACCGGACTGTATGCCAATGGGAAGCGAATGGTGACCGAACCAAAGCAGGTCAGGAACCGAACAGTAACCGGATTCTAACCGAACTCAAACGCTACCCTCCTTCAATATTAATACCATCGCCTATTTCATCCCCCGGCCTTTAACCGGGTTTCTTCATATACGAGCTTAATAAAATGTACTCCCTCGATCCGCACTTTCGATTTGCCGACGGCAAAACGCTGCATGAAATAAAAAGTGAAAAATTCATCAATTCCAGCAAGCATGGGATGATCCGTATTAACGGGCCAGCGCTTAGCGAAGCTGAGCGTAATAGGCTAGTCAGGGCGGCCAAAAGTCGGACAGCTAACGAATCCCCTCCAAAGGCGCGAATTGAGCGAGATTTATCGACCTTTGAACCGATTATAGAAATCGATGAAAAGTCACTAGAACCAACGGTAGAGCTAGAGCGCAGAAGTGGCCAATTTACGCGTATTCAGGAACGCGATTGGTCGGGTGAAATACGTATAAGAACCTATGTTGAAACACCCCTTGCGGTTCCACCCCAGCAAAGTGGCGACCGGGTAAGTGAAATGCTGAGCGATCGCGGCGGTCGGAAAATTGCGGATAGTTGCCACTACATGGCACTAAAGAAAGGCGGTTATCGGACATTTATTACCGGCACTTTTTCGCCGGAAGCCAGAGCGCGAATCAAGCGCCGCTATGCGCGCCCCAAAACCTGGGAGGATGCTTCCGGAAAGCATACCCCGATTTGCTTTGATGATGGTTTGTTTATCCCGATAGAGTATGTCTATGAATCTACTGTTCAGGCGGAAGTATCGCGCTGCATGGATGCGATTAAAAAAATGTATCTCAGAGGTTGGGAGAAAAAGAACGGCGAACGGGTACCGAGCACAGCGCCGGTGATCGGTAAGCGAAAAGTTGGAAAATACCGCAAAGGGCGACAAGGAGACTACATCGAGATTAACTATGAGCGCGAAAGTCTCTGTTATTGCTGGGTGGTTGAAGTCCCCAAGAACGAAGAGGGCGAAGATAATCCGCACGTTCATATCTTGATGAACTGGCAGGTGCCCTATGATCAATGGGACGATTGGCGCGAGCGCTTGGAGGCGATCTGGGCTAACGGTTATTTTCATCTGGAAAAACTAAAAAGTCCTGAATATGCGGGTGCTTATATGGCAAAAGCGGCGGGATACCTTTCTAAGGGCAATGACGATAACAGCCAAGGTTTGGTGCGCGGTAATCGGTATAGTATTAGTCAGCCTGCAATAGCGCCGGACTGGTGTACCGTTGGCGAATATGAAATGGGTGTGATGGGGCGCTTATTGGCTGAAATCAATGATCATGTAACGCACAAATATGGCGACCTCTATGCTAAGCGAAAGCATCTCAATAAAGCGCTGGAAAATACGCCTAAAAAGTACAAACGCTTACGTAGCCAAATTGGGCAGCAACTAGCCAAGGTTCGCCAAGAGGTTAACAGGTTGCCAATAAGGGCTAGCAAATTTCAGCTGGTGATTAAAACCAAAGAATATTTTTCCCGCTTTTGGGGTTGGGCGCAGGGCAAGGGGTGGAGTGCACTTGGCAGACCAACAAGGCAATTTTATGCAGAATTTTCAAGAAGATCATACCTGAGGAAAAAGAAACGAGAGCTAAATGCGCGTAAGTCCTGGTGCGATGAAGAATGGACAAAGGCCCGCGCAGAATATGCCGAGTGGCCGGATCATAAAGAGCCTGAAGGGGTGGTATGGGGGGAATATGATACATTGCCGCCGCCATAACTCCCTGCTGACATTGACGGCAGCGCGGATGCAGCGAAATTTCTTCATCTTTGATGTTGGTCAATCAGAAAATATTCTCGTATTATACGGTTCTCATGATATGGGTATATAGGGAGGTGACCTGAAGATGTTTTCTGCAAGCCTTCCTGAATATTTACACCCTTTGAATCCACCATAGGTCTGATTGAATTAATTGCGCAACGTGTATGTGCAAATTGGAAAAGATTGCTGAGCATGCTTAGTATTTAGTTAGCGATGATAAATAGGGGAAAAACACAGAGTGATTTTTAAAGAATTGTTCCGTTCACAAGGGTAGGTGAATTGTAATTGAGGTGGGAGAAAAAAGGTGTACCCTATCTTTGTTACTGGAGGCAGCCCTTGGGGGCATAATATCTATGCTAATCAAACTAAGGAGTAACGAGTGTCTGAAATAATGGAATCTAACTACGCTCAAATTAAGTCATATGTTGAGCGCAACAACTTCCCATTCCAAGAAAGAGCTGAGGGCAATTGCAGGCGCCTTGATGTGCAAAACGGTTTGGCTAAATGTGCAGTTAAAGTATTCGGAACAGGAACAATCCAGCTGCAAGGGGCGGATAGTAAACTAAAAGAAGCTCTTTCTCAGGCAAAATTGGCAGTCGAGAACGAAGAAAATATTGGCGAAATGCTGCCTCTTGAAATTGAAAAATTTCCAGCGGTTCTGAAGGAAACAATTCCAAATATTGATCCAATAATTGTTAGGTTCGTTGAAGAGGCTATTGTCACTATTAAAGCGGGTTCAAATCTCGG
>JAIPFG010000227.1 GCA_021736745.1 Pseudomonadales bacterium | reverse complement strand
CTCGCTTTTTATGGGTTGGATCATTTCATCATGAGTATCCAGGGGCTGGCTCTTAATTGGGATTTGACACCGGCGCAGTAGGGTTTTTGCGATGCGCGTCATGCGGGGGACAGTACGTAACAAAGGCGAAAAAAATGAATACGGCTGTTTATTCTTCGTTGCTTTTGATCTTGCGCCGTGTGCTTCTCGTTGCATCGATAGCCATCATCGGCAGCGCATTTATTCCGACTGTCGCTGCCGATGACCTTGGCGCGGCTGCTGTTACCGGCAACATCGCTACAGCAAGCGCCCTGCGGGAAAACAGTGAAATCACCGACGAAACCAAAGCACCACCCTCATCCTATCAAAAGCCCGCACCAAACCTAAAACGCGCTGACTATCCGAACATAGGCATGAGCAGTCGTGCAGTCGTATGGCTTGTCGCTCAAATGCACCTGTTTTTCGGTGCACTGGTGTTGGCAGTCCCCATCTTTGTCCTGGTCATCGAGCTTATTGGTGTTAAAACCAACGAGGATCGTTACGACGATATGGCCCATGAGTTTATGAAGATCAGTCTCACTGCCTATGCCATCACTGCATTGTTCGGAGGCACTCTGGCGCTGTCCCTGGTTTTACTCTATCCCGACTTTATGACCTATATGGCGGGGGTATTTGGGTCACAGATGCTGGCTTACGCTGTTTTGTTTTTTCTTGAGAGCTTGCTGCTCTACATCTATTACTACGGATGGAATGCCCTGCGTTACGGAAATCGCAAATGGGTTCACTTAACCCTGGGCCTGTTGCTTAACGCGGTGGGCACCACGCTGTTGGTGGTTGCAAACTCGTGGTCAACTTTTATGATGGCGCCTTCCGGAGTCGATGCTACAGGCGCCGTGATAGGCAGCATTTGGGAGGTCATGAAAGGCCCTCTGTGGAATCCTTTAAACCTGCATCGTTTTATTGCCAACATCGCCTTTGGTGGAGCGGTAGTGGGTGCATATGCGGCCTTTAAATTTCTCTGTGCAAAAACACCAGCCGAAAAAGCCCACTACGACTGGATGGGCTATACCTCAAATTTTATTGCGATACTCGCCTTCCTGCCGTTGCCGTTTGCCGGTTACTGGCTGATGGCTGAAGTCTATACCTACTCCCAGCAGATGGGGATTCTGGCGATGGGCGGTATTTTAGCGTGGTTGTTCGTTATCCAGGCGGTTCTCATCTGCACCATCCTGTTTGCCGGCAATTACTACCTCTGGACCGGTATGGCTCGCACACAGGGCAGTGAACGTTATCGATGGCTGATTAAATATATCGCTGTTGTACTGGTGCTCGGTTTTCTTGTCTGGGTGACACCTCACAATGTGATCTTCACCTCTGATGAAATCGCAAGACTTCGTGGCGGTAATCATCCGGTGTTGGGGCCACTGGGCATTATGCCGGCAAAGAATATCGCTGTATTTCTTATGCTCATCGTTACATTCCTTTCCTTTCAAATCTATCGGCGCGCCGACAAAGTGATTACCGTCTCCTGGGAACAATGGGGGAACGCATTGATGGTCGCCATCTATATAGTAGCCTGCGTCAACGTCATTTTTGCTGGTGTTTACTATGGATACTTCACTAACACTGTTTATAAAGTGGGTTCCAGCGTGATACAGGTGGCCTCCACGCTGCTTGTTATTGTCGCCGGCGTGGTGATCGATACCCTTATGTTCAAGGGCGCAAAAACCTTGCCGGTCACCTGGGGCAAGGTCTCAGAGCGTTCCCAATATGCCCTGTTCGCTCTGCCCGTGGCCTTTACCTGGTTGATGGCGCTAATGGGTTACGTCCGCTCCTCTGTGCGGACTCACTGGCATGTGTACACAGTGATGAAGGACAACTCTGCGGACAATTTTATTCCCACACTGCAAACAGTCGGCAACATGGTGACCTTCGCAACGGTACTGTTCCTGGTTTTTCTGCTGTTTATTTTTTGGATCGCCAACTTGAGCAGTGTTAATCAAATACCGCCCATTGCGGCGAGCAAACGAGTTCCGGAGGAGGCTGTGGCATGAGGATGCTTCTGAAAATCCTGGGCTTCAGTCTCACACTGATTCTGACATTTACCGCGGTGACTTACGTGCTTCCCCAGATGAAGGGCGAAGCCCCAATCGAGAAAGCGCTGGATCTGGGGGCCCTGACAATGGATTCCTTCATTGCTCTGGGAGAGGAATTGTATCGAGGAAAGGGGACCTGCACCCTGTGTCACAACAATCTCGGCCGTGCACCCGATCTTCTGGCACTCAATGTCGAAAAAGTATCACTGAAGCGACTAGCGGATTCTCGTTACCAGGGTAGTGCCAAAGATGTTGAGGGTTATATACGCGAATCCATGGTGGATCCGAACATCTATGTCGTAGCCGGTTTTGGCAAAAAGGGCAGCAATGATACCGAATCACCCATGCCCGCTATCGATCAACCACCGGTCCAACTCTCCTCTGTGGAAATTGACGCTATCGTCGCTTTTTTGCAGGACAAGGATGGGAATACGGTAACGGTGACTTTGCCCACGACTGTGCCCGAGTCAACTACGGTGACACCGGAAACACTAGGGCTCGCTCAAAGCCCTGAGGAGGCAATTGCAAAGTTTGCGTGTTCCGCTTGTCACTCTGTCCTGGGAACAGAGTCCGCGGTGGGGCCCAACTTGAATGATATAGGTGATCGATTGAACAGTGACCAGATCCGCGCCAGCATTATCACCCCGAACGCAGTGATTGCAGAGGGTTATCCGCCCATCATGCCCGATTTTTCCGCAAAGATGATGGTTGCTGAACTGGAAATGATCGTGTACTTCTTATCAAAACAAAAGGCGATTAAAGCAAACGGAACAAAACCGGGAGAGGCAAAACAAACGGAGGCTCAGCCATGAATATGCGGGTTTCCGCTTTCTGGCGTGCGATCATTGTAATTATCTGCGCCTGGCTTGTTTTCTACTGGGCCTTCCCGCCCTTTATGCCGCAGTCGTTGATCATCACTTTTATGATCATTACCGTTATCGGCGTACTGCTTTACTACTCCAGTGATGACAAACTTTTTGCGGAATTCAAGGCGCCGCTGGTCGCCACACTGCGTGACGACAATAAGTGGGCGTTGCGATGGGCTTTCCTGATATGCGTGCCACTACTGCTGGGATATCTCGTATACGGTGCGGTGAAGCCGTCTTTAGACACGCCAATGGAGTTGCGTCAGGTTCACCCGGCCCCACCTGCCACCTTAAAAGTGTATGACAAAACCTATGACCTGGCGACACTGGAAAACCCGGTGCGCCTTAATGTTTTGGAACAACTAAACAAGGATCCGGGACAGGCGTGGGAAGCCTACCGAGAGGCCGTACGTGGCGGCAGTCAAGTATATTACCGCAATTGTTTTTATTGCCACGGCGACCTGCTGGATGGAAAAGGCCATTTCGCCCAGGGTTTTGATCCTCTGCCTACAAACTTCCGCGACGTGGGCACAATCGCTCAGTTGCAGGAGTCCTTTTTGTTCTGGCGCATCACTACCGGTGGGCCCGGATTGCCGCAGGGGGGAATGCCCTGGAAATCGGCTATGCCGGTTTGGCACGAGTCGCTGAGCGAGGAGGAAGTCTGGAACGTGATCACCTTTCTCTTCGACACGGTTGGGCAAGTACCGCGCATGTGGGACCAAGCTATCTCTAAAGCAGTCACCGGAATGAAGGAAGAAGTAACCGCGCAACGGTCGAAGATGGACGCGAAGGCCATCTACCAATTTCGCTGTGCAGTGTGTCATGGCGAGGAGGGTGCGGGCGATGGGTCCGCGGCGGAGTTTCTCTATCCGAGACCACGGGATTTTACCTTAGGTCTTTTCAAATACAAGAGTTCACCCGGTACTCTCCCACCTCGGGACGAGGATCTGTTCAACATTATCAAGAACGGGTTGACTGGCACCAGTATGCCAGGCTGGGCGAGTGTACTGACTGATGCACAGATCCGTGACCAGATTTTGCAGGTGAAACGGTTCGATACCTCAGGCGTTTGGGCGCCAGAAGATGCTGAAAATGAAGCCTTTGACGATGACGGTCACTACCTGAAATCCGATTTAACCGTCGTTACCGAACAGGAACCGGTTGCCGGTCAGATCCCCTTTTCTGACGATTCGATTGCCCGGGGCAAAGAGGTGTTTGAAGAAAACTGCAAGAAATGCCATGGGGTGGAGGGCCGCGGCGATATTACTTCCGGCGAATTTCTGGAGGATGACTGGGGCTATCGCATCTGGAGCCGTAATCTGACGACCCCGTGGCTCTGGCGATATACGGAAGTCGCGGGAGATGATGCAGATAGCCGCGATCAAACCATCCGCAACATCGCCGCCCGCCTCTCGATAGGCATTCCTGGCACACCCATGCCCGCCCATCGCGCGACCGATGAAGGTGAGGAAGATTCGATTGAAGCGGCGGATCGCTGGCATGTGGCCAATTACACTTATGCACTGCGCACCAACGCTTCCGCTCCCGGTGTTCGCAGGGTTATCGAAGGGCTGGAAGTGTTTGGGGAACTACCCGGTAGTGTGGATGATGAAGCCTGGATACAGGCGCCTGCCAGTACTTTCAGCCTGGTACCCAATATTATCAAGGGAGAGCGTCTGTTCACCCCGTTAAACGACGCTATTACCGTGCGCGCTCTGTATAACGAGCACGAAATCGCCTTCCTGCTGGAAGTGGACGACCGCACCGAAAGCCGTCCCGGTGGACCAATAACAGAACGGTTCCCCAATGGTGATGAAAAGATGTTCCCCGATGCCATCGCAATCCAATTTCCACAGGAGGGGGCTTATTCAACGGTCCCGGTTGATAAGCCCCTCTATCGCCACGGTGATTCCAGCCATCACACTACTATCTGGTATTGGAATGCCGGCTCGGTTGAGCCTCCTGTCGAACCGCGGGCAACCTTGCACGATGGAAGCGGCCCCGATAATAAACTGGTTATGCGAGAACTCACAGCAAATGATCTGATGGCGCAAGGCGAGTGGCGGCATGGCCGCTGGCGTGTATTGATGAAACGCCCACGCAACCTGCATGGCTCTCTCAATCTGGACAAAAAGGATCAAGATCTGAGGTTTACCGAAGGACAGTTTATCCCGATATCGTTTGCCAATTGGGACGGAAACAACGCCGAGGTGGGTTCCAGGCATACCTTAACCACGTGGTATTGGTTGCTGCTACCACCGGAAATAAACGACCGCTTTGTTTATGGCGCACCGCTGGTGGTTGCGTGTGGAGCTTTCCTGCTGGCTCTAATAGGGGTTAGAGGCCAACGTCGAAAAACCACGGACCGAACTTAGCATTGGGTAAAGGAGAGGCATTTTGGAAAATCATGAAGAGATTACAACAGATGTCAATTAACGTCGGTCCCTGCAGCTCCCGTCCGTATTGGGTGTAAGCAGTATATGAGGTGGAGTTGCAAGTT
>JAIPFG010000226.1 GCA_021736745.1 Pseudomonadales bacterium | reverse complement strand
TCTGCATGAAACCGGCAACCCTGAACGCTATTCTGGAGGGAGGCCATAAAAAAGGTGATGTCTTCGCAACTGCGCGAATTGCAGGCATTCAAGCAGCAAAAAGATGCTGGGAGTTGATTCCTCTTTGTCATCCGTTAATGCTGACCTCTGTAAAGGTTTCTCTAGAACCGGTGTCCTCTGAGTCAAAAGTAAGAATTGAAGCGACGTGTAAGGTTAATGGGCCAACCGGTGTTGAAATGGAGGCATTGACGGCCGCGTCCGTTGCCGCCCTTACCATATATGATATGTGTAAAGCCGTTGATCGGGGTATGGTTATTGAAGGTATCCGCCTCTTGGAAAAGAAGGGTGGTAAGTCCGGTCACTGGATAGCACAGGAGGCATAGCGGTCGATGGTTAAAATACTTTATTTCGCACGCTTACGTGATCAACTTTCTTGTGCTGAGGAACAGTTTGAATTAGCTGTGGGCAAAAGTTCGATTGATGAGATCAAGCGGCAGCTGGCGGCTCGAGGTGATCCATGGAGCGAAGTGATGCAGGATATGAATTTATTGGTGGCGGTTAACCAGGTTATTGTTGAGCCAACGGCAATAGTGGAACCTGGAGATGAGGTGGGGTTTTTCCCACCGGTTACCGGTGGATAAAACTACTTGTTATATGTGAGCGTATTCGATGATTAAGGTCCAACAGGAAGATTTTAGTTTGGCAAGCGAGTACGAGGCGCTCTGGGCCGATGCGCCAAAAATCGGTGCAATTGTTACCTTTACCGGACTGGTTCGTGATTTTAACGCTGACGAATCCGTGACCGGGTTATTTTTAGAACATTATCCAGGAATGACGGAGAAGGTATTAGCACAACTTGTTGAAGACGCGAAAAAACGTTGGCCAATAATTAATGTCCGTATTATTCATCGAATTGGTGAACTAAAGGCATCTGACCAGATTGTTTTTGTTGGTGTAAACAGCGAACATCGGGAAGCGGCATTTGCCGCCTGTGAATTTCTGATGGATTTTTTAAAAACCAAAGCGCCATTCTGGAAAAAGGAACAAAGACAAAGCGGCGATACCTGGGTGGAAGCAAAAGCCACTGATCAAGAGAGGGCAACACGTTGGCAGAGTTAATTGATCGTTTTGGTAGAGAAGTCACTTATCTGCGTATGTCGGTGACAGACCGCTGTGATTTCCGGTGTGTGTATTGCATGTCGGAACATATGACTTTTTTGCCCCGTGCTCAGGTACTCACCCTGGAAGAGTTAGCATTTATTGGTGAAACTTTTGTTGAACTCGGGGTAAAAAAGATTCGCTTAACCGGTGGAGAACCTCTCATTCGACATAATGTTGAAGAGCTTTTCGATCATCTGGGCGCACTGCCTACGCTGCAGGAGTTGACGTTTACCACGAATGGCTCGCACCTTGCACAGTATGCCGAACGCCTTAAACAGGCTGGCGTAAAACGCATCAATATCAGCCTAGACAGCCTCAAACCTGACCTTTTTAAGGAATTAACGCGCATTGGTGAATTACAGCAGGTGTTGGCGGGTATCGAAAAAGCAAGGCAGGTAGGTTTTCAACGGATTAAGCTCAATGCGGTTATCTTGAGTGGTCGGAACAGTGCCGAGGTTTTAGATCTGTTACGCTTTGCGCTTGACCGTGGATTGGATATTTCTTATATCGAAGAAATGCCTTTGGGAAGCATCACCGAACATAATAGAGGAGAAGCATTCTGTTCCAGTCAGCATCTTCGGGATATGATTGGGCAGGAATTTGAATTGATCCCAACCAGTGAAAACTCAGGAGGGCCATCAAAATATTGGCGGATTCCTGGTTATAATTCACGGGTAGGTTTTATCTCGCCTCACAGTGAAAACTTTTGCAGCACCTGTAACCGGGTCCGGTTGACGGTTGAAGGAAGATTGTTGCTTTGCCTTGGTAATGAACACTCCATTGATCTCCGCTCGGTGGTAAGAAATCATCCCGGAAATAAAGACAAACTTATCGAAGCCATTATGCAGGGCATGAGCATTAAGCCGGAACGACATTATTTTGAATTAGATAATGAACCCCAGATATTACGGTTTATGAATACGACAGGCGGTTAATAACACTTCCCCAAGGAGCCAGTATGAATGATCATGTTTATAAAAAAATTGATGTTGTGGGTTCTTCGAAATTAAGTATTGAAGATGCCATCCAAAATGCTATTAAAAGAACATCCCAAACTGTCGATCATGTGGAATGGTTTGAAGTCGGTGAAATTAGAGGCCATGTGGTGGATGGGGAGGTAGGACACTATCAAGTCGTGATGAAAGTTGGATTTCGTCTGGGTGACTAATCGCCGATGAATTCAGCGGGGAAAGTTTTACCCCGTAGCTCCTTCATTTAATTGTGCTAATACTTAGAGATGCGATTGCTTAAATAGCGTTCGACAAAAGCCATTTCTGGGTGAGGGGACAAGGGCTGAGTCAATAACCACCCGTTACTATCGTCCGAAAAGATGCAGCGTTAGAAACGGCATTCAAAATGCTTATTTATTTCAAAAAACGCCACTTTTAGCCATTTTGCCAAGAAAATATTTTTCAACTTCTGTTAGATGGTGCCGTCAGTTCCGGTTTGTTGTATCTCGTCATGGCAAATCACCTGATTGCGACCTTTATTTTTTGCTATGTAGAGTGCTTGATCGGCCTTATTGAGCAGAGAGTCTGGGGTATCGCCTTTTACATAAGAAGCGACACCGATACTGATTGTCATTTTCAATTTTATGCCCTGATCCACTTTTGTGGTTATGTTTGCCACTGACGCTCTAATCCGTTCGGCTAGCACCGTGGCATTTTCGGTACTGGTATTTGGAAGTAATATTGCGAACTCTTCACCTCCAATCCGGGAAATAACATCAATTGTGCGAACGATATCAGTACATATTTCTGTCACTTTTCGCAGAGCTCTGTCACCAATATTGTGGCCAAAGCGGTCATTGACCATTTTAAAATGATCTATATCCAATATGAGCAAGGCAATTTCACCGCCATAACGGATCATGCGGTTATGCTCCGCACTCATTAATTCGTAAAAGCCTCTACGATTCATCACGCCGGTCAAGGGGTCGGTAATAACGGCGGTTTTAAGCTCACGATTGACTTCTTGAAGTTTGCCCATGACTTGGTTAAGCTCTTCTTCTTTATCCCGCCGTATTTGTATTTCTCTTTGCAGGCGTTTCTTTTGGTGTTGGCTCTGAAATATCCAGGCAGCTAACAACAAAATAATCAAGCTTGCCCCCAAAAAAATCTTAATGAGGGGACTGTAATCAAATTTTAGATCGGCCTTAAGCAGAACCCATCTGTTCAGAATACGTTGCTTTTCCTCGTCGGGCATTGCCTCTAAAGCTTTATCCAAAATACTTTTAAGAATGACGTACTCTTTGTTAACGGCAAAGCTCGTATCTGAATAAAAGTCAGCGACCCCAACAACATGTAGATTCGCAATGCCTTCTTTTTGCAGATTATAAGATGCTACAGGCTGATAGATGATCATGGCATCAGTTTGACCAAATGCCGTTGCACGTAATCCTGTGACCACATCCTTTACTTCAATGATTTTGATGTCGGGGTATTTTTCCTTGATTATCGCCATATCGGGATAGTCCGAAACGACCGCCAAACGTTTCCCTGAAAGGTCTTCATAACTTTGCTTTCGAACGACATTTTCTCTGGCAAGTATTATGTTCGGGAATCGCGCATAAGCTTTGCTAAAAGCATAATAGCGCTCATTTTCACTTGTCTTCAGTTCAGCAGAAAGCATGTAAGCTGCGCCACTTCTCACCAAAGCAACGGAATCACTCCAGTTGCTAGTGCGAATAGCTTTAAACTCAACGCCCAGTTGCTTCCCGATATAGGAGAGGAAATCTGCAGAAATGCCTGAAAAAATTCCCTGGTCATCATAAAATTCAACAGGAGGAAATAGCGGGTCCGAGGCAACGGGAATGACAGGATGCTCAAGTAACCAGTTTTTTTCCTGATCGGTAAGGACTATCGAGGGGGAGTGGCTCTGAGCAAAAACTCCTGACGCTATCAGTGTAAATGCGATGACAATGTAAATTAAATTAGGCTTCTGCTTAGCTAACATGTAAGGAAGTTCAAATCCCTGACAGTGGAATTAAATATCAATGTTCCGAAAGTATAGTAGAGTATTAGAAGGCAGAGGGGGAAATTGGTGGTTAAATTGACTTATTAATTAAACGGTAAGAAAGTTGACGTTTTTAAGCGTGACATCATTAATTCACAGGGTGCTTAAACTGGGCTGGAGTTGCAGTTAACTCCAACCCAAAATCTTCAAGGTTAGGGGTTTTGGAGTTTATATATAACACTGCGGGCAATTGAATTGGCATAATCTTCAACATTTTCGTAACCCTTCTTTTGGGCATAAGCGACAAGATCCGCCACCATTTTTCGGGTTTCAGCGACTTCAGTGTGAGTTCTGCCGCAGCCTTCGCAATGGGTCCCTTGATCCGTGCATTTTCCGTTACATGGGCTGAATATCATAATTTTTCCTCGTTATTGAAATGAATTAAAAATACCTGGAATTAGGTGATATAGACAACGTTGAATTACAGGTTGCGCTCATTTAAACGCGCGAATTATAGTTAGCTCAAGTTCACAAAGGCAAAGCCTAATCGGAAGAGCAGTGACCAGGATCAATCAAATGTTGTTTAATCACACAATTTTTCCTTTAATTTAGAAATTTTGGTAAATGTTAAATATTCAATATCAAGATATGTCAGATTGACGATTCGGCTGTTATCCTTACCAAATGAATATCCACTTCCTACTGATTAGGATCAGCAACACTTATAGAAAACGGGAGGAGAGGGTCCTTTCCCCTGTCGAATTGGATGGTGACGGAGGAATAAATCTTCGTGTTGGTTAGCAAAAACAAACCTATTGTGGGCGTTATAATGGCTGGTGGATTGTCGCGTCGGATGGGCGGTGGAGACAAATGCCAACTTATGCTAAAGGATAAAACCCTTCTCGAAAGGGTTATCGAGAGGGCCAAACCTCAAGTTGATACTCTGCTCCTCAATGCCAACGGTGACCCAAAACGTTTTCAGCGCTACAGCTTGCCGGTTGTCGCTGATTGTGTCGAAGGTTACGCTGGCCCTTTAGCGGGTATTTTAACCGGTATGCAGTGGGCAAAGCTGCATTACCCGGATTGTCAATGGCTGGCAAGTTTTGCAAGTGATAGCCCTTTTTTCCCAACCGATTTGGTTGTTCGCTTAGCCCGTGCTATAGAGCATGGAAACGGAGATATAGCTTGTGCCAAAAGCGGTGGCCAACTGCATCCCGTATTCGGCCTCTGGCCCGTGCGCTTATATGACGACTTAAAACGAGCGTTGCTGGAAGAAGAACTGCGCAAGATGGGGACTTGGATAGCTCGCTATCATTGTGTCGAGGTCAGTTATGATATTAACTCTTATGATC